>JBMHCY010000129.1:0-4212 GCA_049889655.1 Puniceispirillales bacterium (SeqCode) | reverse complement strand
GCCAACCTTTTCGAATTCAATCTCAAGACCCATCTGATCGGCAATCTTCTGGCCTTCTTCGCGGAGCCGGTTTTCCATCTGGGTGAGCACCTTGATATCCGGAGAACGGAAATCAACGGTAAAGACAACCCTGCCCGGGATAACATTCCGGGAATTCGGGTAGACATCGATATGCCCCGCCGCACCGACAGCATGGGGGGCATTGCTCAGGGCAATTTCATCGACCTTCTCGAGAACCCGTGCCATCGCCAGCCCGGCATTGCGACGCATCGGCATCGGTGTCGAGCCAGTATGGGCATCCTTGCCGGTGATGGTGACCTGTGTCCAGCTCAGCCCCTGCCCGTGGGTGACAACACCGATATCTTTGCCCTCGGATTCGAGAATGGGGCCCTGTTCAATGTGAAGTTCAAACATGGCGTGCATCTTGCGCTGGCCTACCGGCTCATCACCTTCCCAGCCAATCCGCTTCAGCTCATCACCGAAACGTTTGCCGTCAGCATCAACCCTGTCCTTGGCCCAGTCTTCGGTATGGATACCGGCAAAAACACCCGATGAGAGCATCGGCGGGGCATAGCGGGTGCCTTCTTCATTTGACCAGTTTGTCACAACGATGGGATGCCGGGTTTTGACATCAAGATCATTGAGGGTACGGATCAGTTCCAGCCCGCCCAACACGCCGAGGACGCCATCATACTTGCCGCCTGTCGGCTGGGTATCAAGATGTGAGCCGACATAAACCGGCAGGGCATCAGGGTCTTCACCGGCACGCATGGCAAACATATTGCCCATCGTGTCGAGCCCCATCGAACAGCCTGCCTCTTCACACCATTGCTGGAACAGCACACGGGCCTCGCCATCTTCATCGGTCAAGGTTTGGCGGTTGTTGCCCCCGGCGACGCCAGGCCCGATTTTCGCCATTTCCATCAGGCTATCCCATAAGCGATCACCGTTAATTTTCAAATTTTCACCAGGCAACACCATCGAAATCCTCCCCATTGACTCTGTTGTTTGCACCCGTCAAGAACAGTTAAGACATTGACAAAAATATCATATAAAGGGTTATGCACTTTTACCATTTGGTCAAGAAATTTTTTGGCCCGAGGCCGATGTTTTGCAATCGTTGCCGGATGGGTTGAAGCAGACCCTGATGATGCGTTGAACTGCCTCAAAAAACCCTTACATTTAAGCCATAACCATTGATGTGATACGGGGATGACCATGGCCTTGAAACTTTACCTGTCCGGCGAAATCCATACTGATTGGCGCGACCAGATCATCGCAGGATGCGCAGGCATGGATGTGCAGTTTTCAGCACCGGTGACCGACCATGCCGCCAGTGATGACTGCGGTGTTGCCATCCTCGGGGCGGAGCCCGACAAGTTCTGGCATGACCACAAGGGTGCCAAGATCAACGCCATCCGTACCCGCAAGGCGATCGAGGATGCCGATGTCGTGGTGGTCCGGTTTGGTGACAAATACAAACAGTGGAACGCGGCTTTTGATGCGGGCTATGCCGCGGCGCTTGGCAAATCGCTCATCGTCATGCACGGGGCCGACCACCAGCACGCGCTGAAAGAAGTCGATGCCGCTGCCCTCGCGGTGGTTGAAACCCCCGCCGAGATCGTCTCTATTCTTCGCTATGTGCAGGATGGGACGCTGCCATCCTAACCCCTCGCGGCCGTTTCGACTGAAACCCTGATGCCCCAGGCCCGACCATCAGTTGCACGCCCCATAGGGTCTATTATAACTCCATCAGGATGTCATGAATTACGCCCTTGACTATGACAGTTTCATGAATAATTTTACCCGCCAGTATGAAAGGGCATCACCATGGCAGGCAGACCTGAAAAATATTCTCAGGATATGATCCTGGACGCATCCGTCCCGCTGTTCTGGGAAAAGGGCATTGCGGCACTTTCAGTCAATACCCTGACGCAGGAACTGGGCGTTCCAAAACCCAGTCTCTACCGGCACTTTGATAATGAAGACGGGCTCCGCCATGCGGTGCTTACCACCTATGAAAAGCAGGCCTTGCAGGGGCTTTATGCCTGTTTCGAGCGTGATGCCAGTTTTACCGTCTCAAGGGACGAATATATAACGCTTTTGATCGGTGGTGTGACACGCTACCCGAAAGGCTGCCTGATGTTTCAGGCACGCGAAGCCGCCAATGACATGGGGCCACAGACCAAAGCCTGCTGCGATGCCATCTATGGCCGGTTCAGCACAATCGTCGGGGCATGGCTTGAACGGGCCGAAGCCAGGGGTGAGATCAGCCTCAAGACAAGCCCGGGCACTGCGATCTTCATGGTCATGCAGACCGCCAATCTGGTGCGTGACGCAATGCGAGAAGGGCTGGAGCGAGATGAAGTTATCAGCACGGCACGGCTGCATCTCGACAGCATCATCGAGACCGCCTGAGGCTGTCCCTGCCCGCTTCAATTTGATATCAGATCCAGGCGCGAAGCAGCTGCACGGCAAGGCCGAGAATAGAGAAAAGGGTCAACACTGTGCCGCCAACCCGCAGCATCAGATTCTTTGTCATAAAGCCGAAGCAAAGACCATGCATCACCCGCCCCAGCAGAAACGCTATCCCATAGGCGTGAAGCCCTGCTGAAACACCACTGGTCATCTCAACCAGCAGCATCAGGATCAGAAAGAACGGGGCATATTCGGTCAGATTCCCATGCCCCCTGATGGCTCTTTCGAGCGCCGCGGCATCGTTATGACCAAAGGCGAACCAGCGGAAGGCAGGGTTGCCGCGCAACGCGATCACCCGCATGGACAAAATGATCAACCAGAGGGCCAGCAACCCGGCATAGAGTGCCACCACCATGGACTTCTCCTCAATTGAGGCATGCAATCAGGGTTGCACAATCTTATTCAGTCGAGGCGGCCTTCGACATGGGCCTTCCAGACTTCGAGCAGCAATTCTTCGCATTCTTCGTTGGAAAGGAATTGCGGCTTGTTTTCGAATGTATCGAAGACACGGGCGACAAAATCATCACCATTGGCGCAGTCAGCCAGCAGTTTTTCGGCCTTGTGCAGGAAAATATGAAGATCAGTGACGCGCTTGCGGACTTCCTGATTGAACTGCATGGCAAACCTCTTTTCCGTATTTAATCCGATGATCGGGATATTCCCTTGGATAAAGGAAAGATCAGTCAAGATCAAGCCGCACTGCCCGGGCTGCCCCTGTCACAGGATTATAGACCACCAGGCCACCGCTTGGCGGGGCAATGCCGGTGACAGCACTGATCACCACCTGATGGGTGACCATCAGCACCTGTTGATCGGCGGCAATGCTGTTCAGTCGGGTCTCGAGCAGGCGCAGCGTTTGACTGCGGTCAACATGACCTTGGAAAAACGAATTGAGGCCGTCAAAAACACGCCATGGCCCCAGCCCGAGATGCGTCGCCGTATCCTTGCACCGGCACCAGGCACTGCTGTCAATCGCATCAAACCGATAGCCGCGTTGCCGCAGCCATGCGCCGGTCGCCTCTGCCTGGGCAATGCCGCGGCTGTCTAGATTGCGCTGGGTCGAGCAATCATCAACGCTGAAATGATCCGGGTCACCATAGCCCGGTGCCAGCGCATGGCGCATGAAGATAACATTGCCCCCGGTTGCGGTGATTGCCTCTCTGAGCGGGTCAGCTGCCGCTGGCGTGATCAGTCCGATAAGCAGGCAAATGATCAGACCGAGGGTTCTGCCAACACCCTTAGGACGCACAAGCATAGGCATCATCGATCGCTCCGAGAACAAGCAGCGTTGCGGCAAAATCCAGATTGGTTTCGGGGCGGTCGAGCCAGTTGACGACAACCTCGCGCAACTGGTCAGGCCCGACATCATCGGGGATGCAATAGCGGGCCGCAGTGTTTTCGGTCTTCTGGGCGATGAGATCCATGGTCGTGAACGCATCAACCGCACCGGTAACATAGACAATGCAGATCGCATCATCATTGGGGTTCTGTGACAGGCAATACAGCTGAAGCTGCTTGCCGTTGATGAAGTCAGCCTGCGCCGGCATCACTGTGGCCATCAGGCCAAACACCACCATCAGCGTTGCGAGCACCGGGGAAAAGAGGTTTTTTTTCATGGTTTTTCTCCGTCGGTTAGCACGTTTCCAGAATAATCTTGGGGGGAGCCCGGCCCTCATGGACAGCCAGAAACGCGTCAACTCCATCATCGAGGGGTCGAATCTCCGTCCAGCCTTC
>JBMHCY010000128.1:0-6301 GCA_049889655.1 Puniceispirillales bacterium (SeqCode) | reverse complement strand
GATCCTGTTTCTGGGGGACAGTTTTCATCGCGCGCATCTGGCGGAAAGTCTGCCGCAGCAGTACCGTGACCGGATTTCCGCCTGTTGTGACGGGCGTGAGGTGATCTGGCTTGTTGGCAATCACGATCCGGCCCTGCCTGATTTCCTGCCCGGCGAGGTGCGTGAAGAATACCGCGCCGCAGGGCTGACCTTCCGGCATATTGCGCTGATCAATGAACAGGGGGGTGAAGTTTCCGGCCATTATCACCCCAAGGCGAGGCTTAAGACAAAAGCCAGGGGCATCACCGGCAAATGTTTTATCCATGACGGTCGACGGCTGATCATGCCTGCCTTCGGGGCGTATACCGGCGGGCTGTCGGTCAAACACCGGCAGATTGCCCGGTATTACGGGGGTCGGGCTGAAATTCTGTTCTGCCACGCTTGTCAGATCTATCGTTACCCCTATTCTCAAGTCATGCTTTCACCACGATAGGTCTCTCCCCATGGCAACAGTATTGTGCTGGTTCCATCAGGATCTCCGGCTGGCCGATCATCCGGCCCTGGATCAGGCGTGTGCCGATGGCCATGCCGTCATCCCTGTCTATGTTCTCGATGATGAAGCGGCCGGGGAATGGGCCCCTGGCGGGGCCAGTCGTTGGTGGCTGCATCACAGCCTCAAAAGCCTCGCGGCTGATCTTGAGGCAATGGGCACGCGGCTTGTGCTGGCTCGTGGCCGGGCTGAGGTCATCCTGCCGCAGCTGATGGCTGAAACCGGCGCGACAATGATCTATACCCATCACCGGCGTGAGCCATGGTCAGCCGCTCAGATGCAGCGACTGGCAGCAGCCCTCGAAGGCCGGGGCACGATCCGAAGTTTTGAAGGATGCCTGCTCAAGACACCCGGCGAGGTGTTGTCGAAAACCGGCACAAGGCTGCGCGTCTTCACCCCGTTTAAGCGCAATCTGCTGGCCGGGCCGCCGCCGCGCCCCGCCTTGCCGAAACCTGCCGCCATTCCGGCCCCGCCATCATGGCCAATAAGCCTTGATCTTGACGATCTCGATCTGCTGCCCCGGACCCCCGATTGGTCAGGCGGGCTGAAGGCAGCATGGCAGGTGGGGGAGGCCGCCGCCCACAAGGCGTTTGACCGGTTCCTTGATGAGACCATCGACCGCTATGACACCTCGCGTGATCTGCCTTCGGAAACCGGCACATCACGGCTGTCACCGCATCTGCATTTCGGGGAGATTTCACCGGTTTCGATCTATCACCGGGTGATGGCCCGCCATGACCGCAGCCCGGGGGCGGAGGTCTTTCTGTCGGAGGTGATCTGGCGTGAGTTTTCCTATGAACTGCTCGATCAGTATCCGCATATGCCGCAACAGCCGCTGCGCCCGGAATTTGCCGCTTTCCCCTGGCGTGAGGATTACGCCGATGATCTGGCGGCATGGCAGCAGGGCAAGACAGGATACCCGCTCGTCGATGCCGGTATGCGCGAGCTGTACACGACAGGCTGGATGCATAACCGGGTGCGGATGATCACAGCATCGTTCCTGACCAAGCATCTGCTGATCCCCTGGCAGGAAGGTGAGCGCTGGTTCCGTGATACGCTCGTCGATGCCGATCTGGCCTCGAACAGTGCCGGCTGGCAGTGGGTCGCCGGATGCGGGGCTGATGCCTCGCCCTATTTCCGGGTCTTCAATCCCATCACCCAGGGTGACAAGTTCAGTGCCCATGATTATGTCCGGCACTGGGTTCCTGAACTGGCATCGCTCGAGAACCGGTCGCTGTTTGCGCCGTTTGATGACCCCATGCTGGCCCGGGCGGCGGGGGTTGATCTGGGTCAGACCTACCCGCACCCACTGATCGCCCATGCCGATGGCCGGGCCCGGGCCCTTGAAGCTTTCGGGCAGATCAAGGCCGCAAAATAAATCTCGGCCTGCGGGTGGTCGGCCTGCCATTATGGTCTAGTTCATGGGGTGAATTGAATAGGAATACCAGGATGCGTATAGCCGTCGTTGGTTCCGGCATTGCAGGCATGGGCTCGGCCTATTTGCTGTCGGAAAATACCGATCTTCACCTCTTTGAAATTGAAAAGCGGATGGGAGGTCATTCCCATACCGTCACCGCAATGACTGATGAAGGCCCGGTGCCTGTCGATACCGGTTTTATCGTTTTCAACAACCATAACTACCCGAACCTTGTCGGTCTCTTTGATCACCTTGGGGTCAAAACAGAAGACACCGATATGTCCTTCGGGGTGTCAATCGGCCCGGGTAATCTCGAATATGAAGGCTCGCTGCCGGGGCTGCTGGCCCAGCCCGGCAACCTGATGAAGCCCGATTACTGGCGGATGCTGGCTGATCTGGTGCGGTTCTACCGCACCGCCCGCCACCGTGTTGCCGACAGCAGCCCTGACCAGAGCCTCGGTGATTTCATCGCTCACGAAGGGTACGGCAAGCCTTTTCTCGATCAGCATCTTCTGCCCATGGCTGCCGCGATCTGGTCATGCCCGGTGGAAACCATGCTGGCCTTTCCGGCGCGCAGTTTCATCGCCTTTCTTGAAAACCACCGGCTGATGAATTTCATCGACCGCCCGCAATGGCGCACGGTTTCCGGCGGCTCCCGTCAGTATGTCAGCCGCATTGCCGACACGCTTCAGGACAGGGTGCATCTCAACACAACAATCACGGCGATCACCCGCAAGGCAGGTGGCGTGGTGCTGTCGATCAAGGGGGAGGGCGATGTCTGGTTCGACAAGGTCATCCTTGCCGGTCATGCCGACCAGATGCTGCCGCTGATCAGCGATGCTGCCGATGATGAACGCAATATCCTCGGGGCTTTTGATTTTCAGCCAAACCGCGTGCTGCTGCACAGCGATCCTGTCTTGATGCCGCAACGTCGCCGCGCCTGGGCATCGTGGAGTTATCTGACCCGCGAGCGGATCGAGGACGGGCTCTGTGTCACTTATTGGATGAACCGGCTGCAGAACCTGCGCTGTTCAACACCGCTGCTGGTGACACTGAACCCGTTTATCGAACCGGACCCGGCGCTTGTGCATGGCGAATATCAGTACAGTCACCCGGTGTTTGACGGCAAGGCCATCCGCGCACAGGAAGCCCTGCCTTCCCTGCAGGGGCGGGACGGGCTCTATTTCGCTGGTGCCTGGACCAAATACGGTTTCCACGAAGATGGTATCGCCTCGGCCGTGGCGGCGGTAAAATCGCTTGGGGTCACGATCCCCTGGGCCAGCCCGACCAAGGCCTGGCATGATCCGGAGCCCGAACGCCCGGCGCAAAGGCCGGCCTGATCATGGCGGTGGCACTTGTTCCATCGACGATCATCCACACCCGCCACCAGCCGGTGGCGCACCGGCTTGAACGCCGCGGGCTCTCGGTCCTAATAGATCTCGACAGCCTTGATGATGCCAATGCTGCGAGCGGGCTGTTTTCGATCGGCCGGTTCAATCTGCTGTCTTTCGATGAACGTGATCACGGGCCGAACCATGCCGCCGGGCGGATGATCGAACCGCTGCAATCCTATATTCGTCGCCTTGCTGCCGAGATCATTCCGGACAAGAAGGTGGCACGGGTCGAGCTGCTCACCTTCCCGCGTATCCTTGGCCAGGTGTTCAACCCGATCTCGGTCTACCGCTGCCTTGATGCGGAAGGGGCCATGCTGATGGCGGTCTATGAAGTCCGCAACACCTTCGGTGATATGCATTCCTATATCGGCATTGATGATGATGTGCACGAGGCCAGCAAGGTTTTTCACGTCTCGCCGTTCTTTCCGGTTGAAGGCGGCTACAGGTTGAAAATCAGGCAGGATGGCACGCGCCTCAACCTCGCCATTCGGTATTCGATCAGCAACAAGGCTGCGCTGACAGCGACAATGCGCGGCTCCATCATGCCCATGACCAGCCTGGGCGTTCTCCGGACACTCTTTGGTATGAGGCTCTGGCCCATGCGGCCATTCTTTTCAATTCATTGGGAAGCCCTTAAACTGTGGCGGAAGAAGGTGAGGTTTTTTCGCCGCCCGGAACCCCCGGGGATGGGCTGGTCCATGGCCCGCAATAAAGGTAATGTGCGATGATTAATGCTCTTGTTTATTCCATTCAGAAAACCGCTCTGCTGAAAGTGCTGCAGAATCTGCAGGCCGGTGTGCTCAATCTCACCCTGCCTGATGGCAGCACGCACCGGTTCACCGGCAGCAACGCCGGCCCGGAAGCTGATATGACGATCCATACACAGCGCGGTCTGCGGCGGATCATGACCGATGGCAAGATGGGGTTCTGCGAAGCCTTTATGCTCGGCGAGGCTTCAAGCCAGAAACTGGCGGACCTGGTCGAGCTGGCGGTGATCCAGAATGATTATGTCGAAGAACGGCTGCAGTTCAGCTGGCTGAAAACGATGATGCGGCAGATCACCCACCGGCTGCGCCGCAACAGCCGTGAGGGCTCCCGCCGCAACATCGCCTTCCATTATGATCTCGGTAATAGTTTCTATGCCAAATGGCTCGACGGCAGCATGACCTATTCTTCGGCTATCTATGAAGATGATGATGCCGACCTGCTCGATGCCCAGCAGGCCAAATATCGCAGGCTGGCCAATCTGGTGGATATTCAGCCCGGCGACAAGGTGCTTGAAATCGGTTGCGGCTGGGGCGGTTTTGCCGAATATGTCGGCCATCACTACGATGCCGAGGTGACAGCCATCACGATCTCGCAGGAGCAGTATGATTTCGCCTGTGAGCGGATCCGCAAGGCCGGGCTCGATGGCAAGGTGACGATCAGCCTCACCGATTACCGCGATCTCGACCAGACCTTCGATAAGATCGTTTCCATCGAAATGTTCGAAGCTGTGGGTGAAGCCTATTGGCCGGTTTATTTTGAAACCCTGTCCCGGTCTCTTTCGAAAGGCGGGCGTGCCGCCCTTCAGGTCATCACCATCGATGATGCGATCTTTGAGAGTTACCGCAACGATGGTGATTTCATCCAGCATTACATTTTCCCCGGCGGGATGCTGCCTTCAATGGAAGTGCTTGAGAGCCCGATCCATAATGCCGGGCTGAAACTTGTCGATGCCGAGGGGTTCGGGCTGCATTACGCCCGGACGCTGAAGGAATGGCGGGAGCGGTTCGTCACCGCCTGGCCGGAAATTGTCGAATACGGGTTTGATAACCGCTTTCGCCGGATGTGGGAGCTGTATCTCGCCTATTGCGAAGGCGGTTTCCGTGGTGGCTCGATAGACGTCAAGCAGATGCTGCTGGTGCGCGACTGATCAACCGACTTTGAACAACCGCATGATCGGGCGGATGATCACCCGGATCACCGGCAAGGCCATGAGCAACTGGCTGGCACTGTCCCAGTGATCGATGTGATGGCTGATTCTGCCCTCGGTGTTGATCCGGATTTCCGACATTCCCTCCAGCAGCAGCGGGCTGCGTGGCCATGAGCGCAGCCGTGCTGTCATCTGCCAGCGCAGGTAGGCAGCCTCATTGCCGTGGGCAATATCACTGATGCTGAACCGCGGGTCCGTGCAGGTCTCGAACATATGCTCGAAAATGCGGGCGAATGCGGCCTTGCCCTTGGTGTGGTTGAACGGGTCGATAAAAACGACATCATCCGCCAGCAGGCTGATCAGCTCATCCATATTGTCGGGGCTGAGCCGGGCAAAGGCCTCTGCATAGGCCGTGATGATTGTCTCGCGGCCGGGCATCAGTGTCCTGTCCGTTTGCGGATGATGCTGAAATACCGGCGCCAGGGCATCAGGCTGAGCAGCCGCACCGTGCGGGTGAAGGCCTTCGGGAAGGCGATCTCGAAAATATCCCGTTTCATGCCGTTCAGGATCTCCACTGCTGCCCGTTCAGCACTGACAAGCCCGGGCATCTCAAAATCATTGATGGCGGTGGCCTCGGTGTCAACAAATCCGGGGCTGACCACCTGCACCTTGATCCCTGCCGGCACAAGATCGAAGGCCAGCGATTCCGCGAGGCTGATTAGCGCGGCCTTGGTGGGGCCATAGGCAGCGGCTTTCGGCAGGCCGCGCCAGCCTGTCACCGAGGCAACAATGACGATATGGCCGCGACCCCGTTCCACCATCGCCGGGACAACCGCCGCCAGGCCGTTGACGACACCCATATAATTGATCTCCATATGCTGGCGGTAGACCGCAGGATCGATCGCTTTGCCATCCTGGGGAATGTAGATACCGGCGTTGAGGATCGCCGTATCGATCACGCCATGGGCCGCCGCCGCATCGCTGATCGCGGCCTGACAGGCGGTGCTGTCACTGGCATCGACGGCCAGCCCGGTGAAGCCTGAAAG
>JBMHCY010000127.1:0-27494 GCA_049889655.1 Puniceispirillales bacterium (SeqCode) | reverse complement strand
GAGGTCATGGCGGTGGCTATCCGTGATGCCGATATCTTTGATGAAGACGTGCGCGAGGGTGTCGAGTTTCTCGATACAGTGCGTTACATGCTTGAGGAATACAACGCCGATGACCGCAATACGATTGCGCTGACAGGTGATCTGATCACCTGAAACCCGGCGCCGTGATCAGCCGCTTGCCTGCTGCCGTCGTGGCGGTCGGCCGGAACGCGGCCTTGCTGTGCCGGGCTGGGCTTTTCCCTGTCTTGCTGTGCCGGGCTTGGCTTTACCAGGCTTGGCTGTGCCAGGCTTGGCTGTGCCGGGACGGCGCTTGCCGGGACGCGGCTTCTTGTCGAGACGGGAGTCCTGATGGCGCGGCCGCCCCTTGCCATTGAAGGCTTTTTTGCGGCGCGGTTTGTCTGTCCCGGTATCAGCATGATCCGGCGGCGTGTCCGCTTCCAGCATCGGCCGCCGCGGCCTGTTGCCGCCCGGTTTCGGTTTGCGCCGATTGAACGGCTTGCCCTTCCGCATCCCCGGCTTCCTGTCCTTGCTGCGGGACCGTGCCTCTTCAATGGTGACAGGCTCACCATCAGCATTGACGATATCGATGACACCCTTGGTATGGCGGCTGATAGCGTGCAGGAGCCCGATCTGCGACGGTGCACACAGCGAAATCGCCCGGCCTTTCTGCTGGGCCCGGCCGGTGCGCCCGATGCGGTGAACATAGACTTCGGGGATTTGCGGCAGGTCGAAATTGATCACCCAGTTGAGGCCTGTGACATCAATCCCCCGGGCGGCCACATCAGTGGCAACCAGCACCTGAATGGCCCCGGTCTTGAATTTCCGCAACACCTTGGTGCGGATATGCTGGCGAATATCGCCATGCAGCACATCGACGCTGAAATCCTGGGCATGAAGAAAGCTGGAGATGGTATCGGCATAGCGTTTCGTGGCGACAAACACCAGCACCTGTTCGCCATCGGTCTCACGCACAAGATCGACAAGCGCATCACGCTTTTGGCCATCGGCCACAAGGATGGCTTTTTGGTTGACCGTATCTGCCGTGACATTGCGGTTCTTGATCCGGACAGTGACACTGTCCGTCAGGAATTCTTCTGAAAGTGCCCGCATTTCCTCGGGCATGGTGGCGGAAAAGAAAATCGTCTGGTGCGGTGTCGTGATCGCATTGCAGATGCGCCGGATGGCCGGATAGAAACCAAGATCGATCATCTGGTCGGCCTCATCCAGCACCAGATGGGCCACCGCCCCGAGATCAATGACGCCGCGTTTGCGGAGGTCTTCGAACCGCCCCGGTGTCGCGACCAAGAGATCAACCCCCTTGCGGAGCGCGTTGATCTGGCCGTCATAGCGTTCACCGCCGCAAACCACCAGATAGCGGATCCCCATCCCCTGACTGAACTGTTTGATGCTGGTGGCCACCTGATGGGCCAACTCCCGGGTCGGTGCCAGAATGAGGGCGGCCGGGGCCTTGCGTGGCTGGCCTGCTTCCTTGGCCTCCTTAATCGCCTGGATCAGCGGCAGCAGATAGGCGGCTGTCTTGCCGGTTCCGGTCTGGGCGAGGCCGAGCAGGTCCCGCCCTTCCATCAGCACAGGGATCGACTGATCCTGGATCGGTGTTGGTTCGGTGATGCCTTCGGCGGTGAGCCGGTCGACAAGGTCGGGAATAATGCCCAATTGGGCAAAGGCGGAGGGGTGTTCAGACATAGGATGACCTTTGAAAGCGCAAACGGGAAACGAGCCTTCAAGGCATCACTTCAGTGGAGACAACGGTGTCAGGTGGGCGTATCGGTCCAAAAAAAGGGTTCCGGTTCACGCCGGTTTGGCACTCCATAGCACGCTTCGCCGGGAAAATATATGGAAACCTTTCATGCGATCGCCTAGGGTGTCGCTGTCATGCGTGATGTTGTTGTGATTGGTGCAGGTGCCGCCGGGTTGTTTTTTGCCGGCATTGCAGCATCCCGGGGGAAATCGGTGCTGCTCATCGATCACCGTGCCCGGGTGGCCGAGAAGATCCGTATTTCCGGTGGCGGCCGCTGCAATTTCACCAATATCCACAGCAACCCGGAAAATTTTATCTCCCGCAATCCACATTTCGCCAAATCAGCCCTCGCCGGATACACACCGGAAGATTTCATCGGTCTGGTGCGACGCCACCGGATCCCGTTCCATGAAAAGAAACTCGGGCAGCTGTTCTGCGATAATAGTGCCCAGGATATCATCAGCATGCTGCTGGCTGAATGCCAGACAAACGGCGTCAGGACATCCTTCGGCACAGCCGTCCGCCGGATCAGCAAGACCGATGGCGGCTTTGAGGTCGACACCGAAGAAGAGATGATCCGCGCCCGGGCGGTGGTGATCGCCACCGGCGGGCTTTCCATCCCCAAGACCGGCGCAACAGGGTTCGGTTATGCGGTGGCGGAACAGTTCGGGATGACAGTCATCCCGCCGCGACCGGCACTGGTGCCGCTGACTTTCACCGACGCGCTCAAGGATTTCTGTAACGAGCTTTCCGGTCTTTCGGTCGATGCGGTGGTGGCCTGCGGCAAGGCCCGCTTTGCCGAAGGGCTGCTGTTTTCGCATCGCGGCCTGACGGGCCCGTCGATCCTGCAGATTTCTTCCTACTGGCAGGAAGGTGAGCCGATCAGCATTGATCTGCTGCCCCGGGTGGCGGTGGCGGAAGGCCTCAACGATGCCAAGATCACCGCCCCGAAACAGGAAATCCAGACCTGGCTTGGTCAGCATATGCCGAAACGGCTGGCATCGACGCTCTGCGAGTTTCATGAAACCGGCGGACGGCTGGCGGAAAGCCGCAACAAGACCCTCGCTGCCCTCGGGGCGGCAGTCAACGCCTGGCAGGTCAAGCCTGCCGGAACCGAGGGCTATCGCACCGCGGAAGTCACCCTCGGCGGTGTTGACACAAACCAGCTTTCATCCACCGATATGCAGTCAAAGACCTGTCCGGGGCTTTATTTCATCGGTGAAGTGGTGGATGTGACAGGTCATCTCGGCGGCCATAATTTTCAATGGGCCTGGGCATCGGCCTATGCCGCCGCCACACGGCTGCCGGATTTCACCTGATCAGGTTTATGTGCGGGCCTTCTCAAAGGCAGCCCAGACTTGTTCAAACGCCTCGAAATCGAAATGCTCGCCCCGGGCTGGCTCAAGGATGAGTTTTTCGGTCTCAATCATTTTCAGGATAGACGCCTCAAGCACCGGGATCACATCAGCCGGGATCACACAGCCGCCGTGCCGGTCAGCATGGACAAGATCACCGTCTTCAACGGTCAGGCCGAACACATTTACCGCCGTGCCAACTTCACGCACATGAACAAAGGCATGGGACGGGCCGATCGACCCTGCAATAACCGGAAAATCATCCACCAGATCACCGAGGTCACGCATCACCCCGTTGGTGAGCACGCCTGACAGACCGAAGCCTTTGTGTATCGTGGTATTGACCTCTCCCCAGAACGCACCGACCGCATGGGGAAAATCAAGGTCTTCCAGAACAGCCACCGCCGGGCGGGGGGCTTCGGCCATATGACGGTAATAGGCCATGCGGCGAGCCTTGATAACATCGGCGGGTTCCTGCGGCGGTTCCTGGGCAGCAATCCTGGCAGTGCGGGCATAACCAACGATAGCCCCAGCCCCGGGATCGGAGATCAGCATAGTCCCGCGGGTGAAGGCGCTGAAGCCTCGCTTGCCCTGAGCGACCTCGATCGCGTTGCAGACACTTGGCGTATCAATCCGGCGCAGAAGCGCCAACAGGGATTCGTTCATCATTCCTCCAACCAGCGTTGCAATGCTGCTGTTGTTTGGTCAGGCTGCTCAAGGCATGGCAGGTGGCCAGCGTTTTCTATCCTCACCAGTTTTGCCCTGGCGATCAAGTCCGCCATGGCATGGTGACGTTCCGGCGGACACAGCTGGTCTTCCGCACCGAACAGGATTAGCGTCGGGACATCAACACGGGCCAGTGTTGCCGTCTGATCCGCCCGGCCTGCGAGCATCCGCGATTGCTGGACAAAGACCTCTTCACCCAGATCAAGCGCCATCGCCATACAGAGATCAAGGATCAATTCCCGGTTTTCCGAGACGGCCAGATAATGCGGTTTCATGTCATCACGGATGATATCCCGAAGCCCACCAGCACGGACTGTCGCGATCTGCTTTTCCCGTAAGGCCTGCCGTTCTTCGGTCTCGGCGAAGGGATTGGTATCCATCAGGGCCAGTCGCGTGATCCGGTCTTTGGCCTGCCGCATCATTTCCATGGCGACGATACCGCCCATGGAAAGCCCGGCCAGAGCAAAGCGCTCAGGCAGCCCGGCCAGCATCACCTGAACCAGAACCGCGATGCTCTCCGTGCCATGCAGCGGCGGGACGATGATATCACGATCCTGCTTAAAGGCAGCGATCTGCGGCGCGAACAGACGGCTGTCGCACATCATCCCCGGCAACAGAACCAAGGGTTCAGCCATGGCTGTTCATCCTCCTAGAGACGGCTTGAAGCGAGTGCCGCACCATCGGCAAGGGTGGTCAGTTTGGCATAGGCGATATCGGGATCGACTGCACCAAAACCGGCAAAGGTTCCAAAACCGCAATCCGACCCGGCGATAACACGGTCCGCCCCGACAATCCCGACAAAGCGTTCGATCCGCTGGGCCACAAGCTCCGGATGTTCGACAAAATTGGTGGTGGTGTCGACAACCCCGGGGACAAGAATTTTATCATCGGGAATTTCGGCTTTCCGATCCCGGAAGACAGTCCATTCATGGGCATGGCGGGGGTTTGATGTCTCAAAAAGAACATAGCGCGCCCGCGTGCTCATCAGGGTGGAGAAGACTTTGTCCATGTCGATATCGCAGACATGGGGGCCTTCGTAATTGCCCCAGCAGATATGCACCCGGACATGCTCGGGGTCGATATCCCGCAGCGCGTGATTGAGCGCCTCAACGTGCATATTGGCGATGCGGACAAATTCATCATCGCTCAGATCGTTGAAGAGCATATGCCGTGACAAGGCCAGATCAGGACAATCCAGTTGCAGGTCCAGCCCGGCCCCGACGATCGTTTCGTATTCGGCCTTCATGGCATCTGCAAGGGCGGCGAGATAGTCTTCCCGGCTGGCATAATGGTCGTTCTGGAGAAACAGCGAGATCACCCCGGGCGAGGCCGCATTCATAAACCCCCGGCTGGCCCCGTGGATTGCCATCCCGGCCTTGAGATTGGTAATATCTGTTTCCAGTTCACCCTGCCCCTTTGATTTGACCTCACCCGTGCACATCGGCCGGGCGTATTGCGGTGTTCCGCCATCATCGGCAAGCCGTTTGAGAAAGCCCGGGAACATTTTCAGATCATTCGGGGCGTTGCGGGGGCTGTCACCGGAAAAGCCGGTATAGCGATCCTTGACATAGGTGGCATAGGAAATCTTTGACGTCTCCCCGTCGGAGACGATATCGATCCCGGCATCCACCTGACGGCGGACTGTCTCGGCACAGGCTGCCGTCATGCAGGCCTGAAAAGCGTCCGGGTCATAGGGTTGTTCGTTTTCCCGTGCGAAAATGAAATCAACGACTTCCTGAGTCCGGGGCAGCGAGCCGACATGGCTGGTTAGAATTCTGGACATAGGTGTTTCCTCCCTTTATCGGCGCGACGGAGCCGCCGTTTCAAAGGCCATGGTCGGCCCGGCTTCATCATCAGTATTGCGGACACGGAACAGGCTTGCCTCACCGCTCATGGCGGGGGTGACTGTCCGCTTCAGCCCTGGCGGAACCGCAAAGACATCCCCCGGGGCCAGTGTTGTCTCACCCTCTGGCCAGGTGATTTTCCAGTGGCCGCGCATGACCATCAGTATCTCGTGGCGATCGGTGGTGTATGTGGCGGCGGCAAGCGACGTCTCGCGGATCAGCTCAAGGCTGAAGCCCGGCCTGTCCTGCAGCATCCCCTCAGTATCGATGACAATAGCCGGCTGGCGATCGGCCAGTGCCATCATATCCCAGTAACGGGCGACAAAGCGGGGGACAAATTCAGCTGTGCTGACAACCGGAAACAGGGCCATCTGGTCATCATCCAGCGTCGGCATGGGCGCGATACCCTCGGGCATGGTCTGGCCTTTCTTGCTGTCATAGAGCACCCCGTTCTGGCCAAGCACAAGGCCGTGGTCACGGGCTTCTTTGATCACCTGTGGCGCCCAGATCACCCCGCCACCGGCATCATCACCACCAAGAATGGCCATGATCATCCCGTAATCAGTCCCAATATTTTCAAAACCACGGAAAATCCCAGTGGGAATATTGATCACATCCCCTTCATTGAGCACAACCTCACCATCGCTGCCGGTATTGCCCCAGAAAAATCGCCAACGCCCGGACAGTACGAAGAAGACTTCTGCCGTCCGGTGGGTATGGAGCGAGTTACGGCACTTGGGGGGCTGGCCCGCTGCACCGATATTGAACCCCGGCGTTTCCTTGATATGGACATGCTGATCGGCGGCTTCGGAAACACCACCACCGATGATGGTGAAGTTTTCCTTCTGGTCCGATCCCGGCGTATGGGCATCGATAAAGGCTGTCCGGCAGGGAACGAGATCACCATAGCGGACAATGCGGCTTTCCATATCGGCTTTAGTCATGCGGGTCTCCCTTCGGTTTATCCGCCGGTCTGCATCAGGATCTGCTTCCAGATCGCGACTTCATCATAGAGGGCAAACTCATGGCGTATTCGCGGCTCATCCTGAACAAGCGCACCGTATTCAACATGGCAGACACCCAGAATATAGACCTCTGCCCCGGTGGGCGGACCAAATGCCCCCCACCCCTCATGGCGGCCATGGAGCGACCAGCGGATTGCCGCTCGTGGCGGCATCATCGCATCATCGCGGCCGATCTGATGGGCAATTGAGAATGTTGCAGTGGGAAAGGCTGCGCGCAGCCCCATCCAGAACCGGTCGACCTCGCCCCAACCGCGGGCTGTCACCTGACCGGGATATTCACCCTTCACCGCCCGGTCATACGCTTCGGGGATAACGGCAAGATCAGCGTTCATGATCCGTGTGAGGGTTTCGGCATAACGTTGCCCCCAGGGGTTGTCATTGCCGCGGCCGGTATAGGGACCGGTCACATCAGTCTCCGGTGTCAGCGGTTTGGCGCAATTCTCGACCCCGCCTTCATCCTCGATCAATTTGGCGGCAGCCTCTTTGGCTGTCCAGCCAATCTGTTTGGCGACACCGCCATAATCACGGACAAGCCATTCATCGGTGATCGTGTTGTTGATCGCATAGCAATCAGCAATCGCCCGGAAATGAACAGTCTTGCCCGTCGCCGGGCCGAACATGCTCTCGCCGTGATGCGTGCCGGTGCAATAGAGCCGGTGCGAGCTGAGCATCCCTTCCTCGGGGGTCCCAGACCAGATCACATCCTCGCCGAGCAATTCCCGGTCTGGAAATTCAACGAGAGTGGCCATGGTCTTGGCGATCACGCCCTGGTTGCCCTGATAGACACCGAGCGGCATCCGCAGATACATATCCTTGCCGTAATAATCATGCAGTGTTGCAATCCCGCGGTCTTCCCATATTTCCCGGGTGATGCCCAGGATGTAATCAGGAAAATCCTTGAATTTCGGGTTAAAGCCTTTCATGTCCTGCGTCCTTTACTGTTGCTGCTGACGTGACGATTTTCGGATGATCAGGGGGCCGTCGATCTTGATCTGCCGACCACGTGACGGGGGCGGGCTGTCGCTTTCGATCTGCTCCAGCAGGATGTCAACGGTTGCCGCCACCATGCGGTTGGTCGGCTGGCGAACAGTGGTCAGATCATAGGCTGCCCAGGATGCGGCGGGGACATCATCATAACCCACCACCGAAACCTGTTCCGGTATCGCGATGCCGAGCTCCGACCGCAACGTATCCATAACAGCGAAAGCCATGTGGTCATTGGCAACAAAGATCGCATCCGGGGCCTTGTCGATTCCATCGGCAAACATGGTGCGGGTGACTTCACGGGCATCTTCCATGACAAAATCACCAACCCCGCGGCAATACAGAGACCGCCCTGCCCGCTGCAGCGCATCGATGAACCCGGCTTCACGGTCACGCTGAGTCGAGGCACCCTCCCATCCGGCAATGTAGGCGATGCGCTCATGCCCTGTGGCGATCAGATATTCCGCCACCTTGCGGCCACCGACATAATTTTCAGAGGTCACCGCCGACAGGCTTTCATCATCCTGCGACCGGTTGAACGAGACCACCGGCACACCGGCCGCCGCACAGCGTTGCAGCAAATCCGATGACATCGCCACCGATGCCGCGATGATCCCGTCCACCTGATAATCAAGAATTTCCTCAACAACAGGGCTGACATCACCAGCGGTTTTCGAGGTCATGAAAACCAGCAGGTGATAGCCACGTTCCTGAAAGGCTTTCGAGAGTTTTTCAATAGCCTCGGGATAGAACTGGTTTTGCAGATAGGCGACCACGAGGCCGATCATGCGGCTCTTGCCCAGAACCATCGCCCGGGCCAGTGAGTTGGGCCGATACCCGAGTTCCATCGCGACCTTGAGCACCTTTTCCCTGGTCTGGGGCGAGACTGATGCACCGGGGGTGAAGACACGGCTGACAGCCGATTGCGAGACCCCTGCCCGCGCGGCCACATCATTGGCCGTGATCTTGGTCGCGCCGGGTGCCAGCACGGTTTTTGGAGACGGCCCGGTCATGCGTAATCCCTCTCAAGGGTGATCGTGGCCGGTGGCCGAACCTTCGTAAATTCACGCATTCGCCCCAGCACATCGACGCCGAGCTGGCGATAAACATCAAGCAGGTCAATCAGCACCCAGTTTTCCCTGATCAAATCACCTTCGAGGCGCCAGAAATCGAGGCTGCGCATGGTGATTTGCTGCCCGGCAGGGGCAATGCCGAGCCAGCCATCGCCGGTGACAGACATCTGCATATTGGGCCAGCCCGTGACGGCCACATAATTGCCTTCAGCGAAGAAATGCATATCAAGCGTGCCGGTCGTACTGCCCTTGCGATCCGGCATTCCCCGAAGAAACGGGATCTGATGCCAATGCCGAAAGCCCTCAAGCCCCCGTGCCGTGCCGATACCGGAAGGGCCATACCAGTTCATCCGCGGGTGCCAGTAACGTTCGAGATTCATGATCTGCGGGCTGCCCTCAGCCGGGTGCCGTGTCATATCGGTCAGCATGGCAATAACCTGTGCCTTGCTCACCGCTGAGCGTGACGGATCATGGGGATAGGCGAGGCCATCCTGGGTGGCGGGGCCCGGCACCTGCCATTCCCGCCCCAGCGAGGGCGACATCGGCCAGACCCCGGCTTGCATCATCAGGCTGGGCAGATCCCAGATCGCCTGCATCGCCACGACCTGGCCATCCTCAAGACGGAAAAATTCATGAAACCGCATCCCGACCTGATGGCCCGTCGGCGGGATACCCAGAAAGGGGCCGAGAAAACTGCCGGTATAATACCCGCAGGCACCGACCCAGACCTCGCCGTTATTATCATCCCCGGCAAGGATGATGGTGTCACGACGCTCAAGATCGGGCATCGCCTCAAGCAGCGGTGCATAGGCTTTGTCATACAAGGCCTCAGGCCCCGAACAATCCCCGAAAGGATGGCTCAGATGCACGTCAGCCTGCCCGACCATCACGCTCGACAAAGCCTTGCGGACTGACGATGGATTGAAATCATACATCGCCTGCCGCAGGGGCTTGATCAGATCAGCGTGATGGCGGGAAGAGGCTGTCATTCCGCCGCTTCCCCATACGGAACATTGCGGCCACCATAACGCCGGACGCGGATGTTGCACTGTTCGGCATGGCCGACAAAGCCCTCGAGCATACACAGCCGCGAGCCATATTCACCGATCATTGCAGCGGCATCATCGGTCATCACTTTCTGGTAGGAATGGGTTTTCAGGAACTTGCCGACCCAGAGCCCGCCGGTATAACGCCCGGCCTTTTTTGTCGGCAGCGTGTGGTTGGTGCCGATCACCTTGTCACCATTGGCAACATTCGTCCGGGGGCCGAGGAAAAGCGCACCATAGGAATGCATCTCCTCAAGGAACCAGTCATCACGGTCCGTCATCACCTGGACGTGCTCATAGGCCATGTCGTTGGCCACGGCGAGCATTTCTTCATAGGTATCACAGACGATCATATCGCCGTAATCTGCCCAGCTGGTGCTGGCGGTCTCCGTGGTCGGCAGAATCTTCAGCAGCCGGTCGATCTCCGCCATGGTGTCTTCAGCCAGTTTGCGGGAATTGGTGATCATGCAGGCCGGTGAATTGTAGCCATGTTCCGCCTGACCCAAGAGATCGGTGGCGCAGATTTCGGCATCAACGGTTTCATCGGCGATCACCATGGTTTCGGTGGGCCCGGCAAACAGATCGATCCCGACACGGCCATAGAGCTGCCGCTTGGCTTCGGCGACAAAGGCGTTGCCCGGCCCTACCAGCATGTGCACGGGGTCGATGGTTTCCGTGCCGATGGCCATGGCCCCGACAGCCTGAATGCCACCCAGCACGTAAATTTCATGGGCCCCGCCAAGAGCCATGGCGGCAACAATCGCCGGGTGCGGTTCGCCATCCACCGGCGGTGCCGAGGCAATAATCCGGGGCACCCCGGCCACAGACGCTGTCAGCACCGACATATGGGCAGAGGCCACCATGGGGAACTTGCCCCCGGGCACATAGCAGCCGACAGACTGTACCGGAATGTTCTTATGGCCGAGGATGACACCGGGCAGGGTTTCAACCTCGATATCCGTCATGCTGGCGCGCTGGGCTTCGGCGAAATTGCGGATCTGTTTCTGGGCAAACTTGATATCGTCCATATCCCGGGTCGACACCTTGTTCATCGCCGCCTCGATCTCGCTTTCAGTCAGGCGAAACTGCTGCGGGGCATACCCGTCAAATTTCTGGGATAATTCGCGCACCGCGGCATCGCCCCGCTTGTCGATATCCGCCAGCGTGGCCTCGACCACCTGGCGCACCTTGAGATCATCTTCCGCCTTTTCGGATTCGGGCTTGCTCTTTTTCAGATATTCTACTGCCATGGGTTATATCCTTTTTGTTGGTGGCCTTTTGTCTTCAGCCTTTTTATGGGTTTTTCTTCGCGATTATTGTTCCGGTGAGGGCGGCTGGCGCTCACCCCGATCATAGGCTTCCCAGCCTTCACCATTGAAAACATCGACACCGAGTTGCGCCAGCACATGGGGAAAATCCACCATGACCCAGTTGTCGGTGATCTTGCCGTTCTCAACCTTCCAGAAATCCATGTAGCGGATTTCAACTTTCTTGCCGGTGGGGGCAATGCCCATGAATTCACCTGAATGGACAGCTTCCTGACGGCCGAACGCGGCCGCCCACTCACCCATGAAAAGCCGGGCTTCATCAATGCAGCTCTTGTCGGAAAACGCCGCCTGAAAAGGACGCTGCCAGTTATCCTGAAAGGCCTTCAGGCCCTGTTTGGTCCCGCACCCGGTATTACCCATCCAGCGGAACCCTTCAGCAAAAAACTGGCCGATATCATCAATACGGTGATCGTTGAGGCCGTCGACCATGCCTTCGATCACCGCCCGGGTATCATCCGTTTTGCTCATATCGGTATCACGGCTGAGCACGGCCTGTTCTGGTCTTGTCCCTTTCATCATTTATCCTTTCACCGCACCTTGGGTCAGACCGGAAACAATCTGACGCTGGAAAAACATCACCAGAATGAACAGCGGTGCCGTAGCCGACACCACGGCAGAGACAGCAAACATGACATTACCTTCAGTCTGGGTCGTGCCGAGGAAACTGGCGATCTTGGGCACCATGGTCTGGTTTTCCTTCGACAGCAGCATGGAGGTGACGGCAAAATCGTTATAGGCCAGCAGGAAACTGAACAGTCCCGTGGTGATCACCCCCGGCCACATCACCGGAATGATGACATGGCGGAAGGCCTGAAACTGCGTGCAGCCGTCAACCTTGGCACTTTCATCGAGTTCTTTGGGGATTTTCTGGAAGAAACTGTGCAACATCCACAGAGTGAAAGGCTGGTTGATCGCCACCAGCACGATCACCGTCGTCGCCAGATGCCCCCAGAGATTCCATTCGAAGAACGGCAGCAGATACCCCGCCACCAGCGTGATCGGCGGCATGGCACGGAAGATCAGCGCCGTTATCAGCAGCCAGAACGTATAGCGGTAGCTCGACCGTGACAGCGCATAGCCGCCCAGGGTGCCGATGGTCAGCGATGTGCAGACAACAAAAAAACAGACGATGGCCGTGTTCAATGCGGCTTTCCAGAATTCTTCCTGAACCCAGGCCCCGTCATAGCCTTCGCCAATAAACGCTGTGCCGTGTTCGGCAATCGTTCGGGGCGCGGAGAGGGCATTCATCCAATCGGCTTTCGAGAAGAAATCCGCTTCCATCTTGAATGACCCCCAGAGGGTCCAGAGGAAGGGAAATGCTGCAACCACCAGCCAAAGCCCGATGAACCCCCAGATCAGGAGTTTCAGGATCAGCGGCTGTCTTTTCATGGCCAGAGTCTGAGATGACATGATCCGCCTCCCTAACTCTTGGCGTTGTAATCACGCCAGGTACGGATAAGCACCGGTGTGAGCAGGATGGCAACACCGATGATCGTCAGTACCGACGATGTGGCGGCAGAGGAAAGCAGGCGTGTCTCGCCGCCCAGATCATTGAAGATAAACCACGACAATGAATTGGCATGGGCTTCAGAATTGAACCCGACAATTGGCTCGAAGACACGGAAATTATCCATCAGCTGCATCAGTGCGACAAAGGTGATGAGCGGCATCAGATGGGGGATGATGACATAGCGGACCTGTTGCCAGCGCGAAGCACCATCGATCTGTGCACTTTCCAGGGTATCCTGCGGCAGGGTCTGCAAACCGGCATAGAAAACGATGAACGAAAACGGCGCCGCGTGCCAGACACCATAGACAATCAGCATGATCCAGGTCAGCCCCGTCGACGCCTTGAGCGACAGATCAGGATCGTCAAAAAGCCATTGCAGGGCCGAGCCGATAATACCGCGACTGTCGATCATCCAGAACAGAACAAGCGAGCCGATCAGCGGCGAGACTATCATCGGCAGCAGCGAGAAGAAGATCAGCATTCCCTTGAGCCGCTGGTGCAGGGCATTCACGCCAAGGGCAATCATCAACCCAAAGACAAGCATCAGCGGTGTCACCGTGAAGGTGAAAGTCAGGGTGAAGGCCATCGCCCGATAGAAGGGCAGGTTGTTCAGATCGGCAAGAAAACCGGTCAGGCTGTCGGCACTGGCCCAGGCTTCTGCCACTTCGCTGATGGCGAGATGGCCGCGGTCAAAATAGATTTCCAGCCCGACAAACCGCCCCAGCGGTTCTTCGGCCCGCAACGCACGGGTGGCATCCTGATCGATCGTGGTGGATTTGGTGCAGCCAAAAGGTCCGCAATTTTCCGTTTCGATCAGCACGGCCTCATGCGGGGTATGCACCGATTGGACCAGCACCGAGACAATCGGCAGGGCAATGAACAACAGCATCGCTGTTGCCGTTGGCAAGATGAACCAGAAAAAGGAACTGTGTTTCATCGCTGGTTACGCCCCAATACGAATTCCAAGGATGACAGGAAGGGCCGTAACCCTTCCTGTCGACATGTTGTTTAGTTGAGGAAGCCTTTTTCACGGGCTGCGGCGGTGTAGGCCGCTTCAACATCGGCGAGAGCCTGGGCTGCGCTTTCCTTGCCCTGCATGAAATCAACGATTTCAGCACCCAGAGCCGTGTGCAGGAGCCCCTGATACGGCAGCATCGGGTAAGGTGTTGCGTTCATGTTGGCTGCCGCGAAAACACCAACAGCAGCCGGTGTCGGCTCGTAGCCATCGATCAGCCAGACAGCCAGCGGTGCCATTTCATCATCGAGACGGCTCGGGTCGATGCCGTTCATCATGGCCAGAAAAGTGGCTTCGGCATCCGCATCAGAGACGTTCTTGGCCACGGTCCAGCCATCCCACCACAGGGTGGTGGCCGGGGTCGAGCCACCGCCGACAGTCATCGGTGCGCCCAGTGTTGTCGTTGCCACAACTGCCGCCGTTGACTGCTCAGGGTCCTTAAGCGGCCCCATGCGCGAGCCCCACATATTCATCATCGCCACGTTGCCGGCTTTCCATTCAGCCGAAGTCGCGTTGGAATCATGGGTCAGGAAATCGGGGTTCATGTATTCGCTCAATGCCTTCAGCATCTCAAGCGTGGCGATACCGGCATCGTTGTTGATCGACACCTCGGCTGTCCCGGCCTTGAAGAATTCGCCACCATGACCGATGTACATATTGGTGAATTCCTGGGCGAGGTTCCAGCCGGCCTTGTAGGCACCGCCAAGCGGGTACTGCAACAGCCCCTTGTCACGGATGACCTTAGCCCCTGCCAGCATTTCTTCATAGGTCTTCGGGGCTTCGAGCCCGGCTTGCTCCAGGATGTCCGACCGGTAAACCAGATGCTGAGCGTTGGCCATGAACGCCACCGCCATGACCTGACCGTTGATCTTGATCAGCTGATTGGATTTCAGCGACTGGCCATGCTTGGCAACCAAATCATCAAGCGGCCGGATCACATCTTCGTTCATCAGCGCAACAATTGAAGAGTTGGCGATGATGGCCGACGTGTATTCTGCCGGGTTGCCTGTCATACCAGCGACATTGATCTTCTGGTGATCAGCAGTCAGGTTGGCCTTGACCTCACCGCCGGAACACACCTTTGCGCCATCGGCAACAGCATGGATGGCAGGAAATTCATTGCCGACAATACTGACGCGACCGTCGATCTTACATTCAGCCATTGCTGATCCTGAAATCAGGATAGCGGCACTGGCCAAGGCTATTTTTTTCAACAACATTTTTTCACTCCCTGTTTGTGGATGCACACGGCATCCTGTTACTCCCGCAACGGCGGGAAGGTGTTGGTCCTAGGACCCCAATCGCTCACCTGTTTTGGCATCAAACAAATGGCAATGATTGACGGGAACATGGATATGGACCATGTCGTCAATTTCTGCGCGGAACGATTTATCCGCCTTAACACTGATCAGCGCGCCGCCAATGCGCACCGTTACCATCGTCGCATCCCCCAGCAGTTCGATGGAATAGATCGGGGCTTCGATATCGCCTCCGGATTTCACCACCCGGGCGTCTTCGGCACGAAAGCCGAGGGTGACGCCGCCAGCCGCTCCGCTGAGATCGCTGATGCGGGTATGCGGGGCACTAAAGGTGCCGTCTTCCACGTGCCCGTCAATCAGGTTCATTGCCGGGCTGCCGATAAATCCGGCAACGAAGGTATTGGCTGGCCTGTCATAGATTTCGGTTGGGCTGCCGACCTGTTGCACAACACCTTTTTCCATAACCACAACACGGTCAGCCAGGGTCATTGCCTCAATCTGGTCATGGGTGACATACACAGTTGTGACAGCCAGTTCATGCGACAGATTCTTGATCTGTGCCCGAGTCGAGACACGCAGTTTTGCATCCAGATTGGACAGCGGTTCATCCATCAGAAAGACATTCGGCTCCCGCACGATCGCCCGGGCGAGGGCAACCCGCTGACGTTGACCGCCGGAAAGTTCCGCAGGCTTGCGATGAAGGAAATCATCAAGTTCAACCATGGCCGAAGCCCGCCGAACCTTGGCATCATGGGTTGACGGATCAACACCCCGGACCTTCAGCGGAAAGCGGATGTTGTCATAGACATTCATGTTGGGATAGAGCGCATAGCTTTGGAACACCATGGCGACATCCCGATCCTTCGGTTCCAGATCGTTGACGCGCTTGCCATCAATGAGGATTTCGCCTTCGGTGGCCTCTTCGAGCCCGGCGATCATCCGCATGGTGGTGGTCTTGCCGCAGCCGGAAGGCCCGAGCAGCACCAGAAACTCTTTATCGGCAATGGTCAGGTCGAAACGGTCAACCCCGACGAAATCACCCCAGCGCTTTGACAGGTTCACCAACTGGATTTCAGCCATCAACACGTCTCCCCGTCAATCAAGGCCACAGGACCCTGCAGCCTTAGAAACTCAATTTTTGCATACGCATGCAAATAGTCTAGACATGCCCGTTCACGCTTGGCAAGATATTAAATTATCATCTCTTCATTCGCGTCAACAGCACGCCGAGTACCATGCCGGATTTGCAACACGAAAAAGATATTCTCCGCCGCCATTACACCGCCCTCGATACAGCCAAGATCGAGGCCATCGGGGATGTCATGGCTGCCGCCACCACCCCGGATTACCGTTGGCGCGGCTTTCACCCGTTCAATGAGATCACCGGGGCCGAGGCTGTGGCTGAGCAATTCTGGATGCCGCTGAGGGAGTCGTTCACCGCCATGCAGCGGCGGCTTGATGTGTTCATGGCCGGTGAAAATTCCCTCGCCGCTGAGCCGGGCATCTGGGTGGTTTCCATGGGGCATCTGATGGGGCTTTTCGACAAGCCGTGGCTGGGTATAACCCCCACCCGCAAGATCGCCATGCTGCGCTATGCCGAGTTCAACCGTATCCATGATGGCCGGATTGCCGAAACCGCGATGTATTTCGATATCCCACATCTGATGATGCAAGCAGGGCTGCAGCCTTTTCCGCCGCAGACAGGGGCCCATCTTGTGCAGCCCGGGCCGATGACCCATGACGGTGTCATGACCGCTGCCCAGCCCCCGGAAGAAGGCCGCAAAACACTGGCGGCAATTGATTACATGGTCAATGACATCAAGACCTGGAAGGGCGGCCGGGATGAACCGCTGGTCGAAGAATTGCGCCGCAGCTGGAACGAGGACATGGTCTGGTGGGGACCTGCCGGGATCGGGGCGACGTTCACAATCGAGCGTTATGCCGAACAGCATTCGGGGCCGTTCCGTGCCGGGTTCAAAAATCGTATTTTCAACGGCCATGTTGCGCGTATCGCCGAAGGTTCCTATGGCGGGTTTTTCGGCTGGCCAAACTTGACCTTGACCCCAACTGGCGGGTTCATGGGGATGCCGGCAAGCGAAACCCCCGGCGATATGCGGGTGATTGATATCTACCGCCGCGAAGGTGACAAACTGACCGAAAACTGGATCTTCATCGATCTGCTGCATTTCTGGCTGATGCAGGGGGTGGATATTCTCGGCCGCATGGAAACTGTCCCACGGACATAACGGCCAGCCTTTTTCATCATCCCTTCAGCCGCAGGTTTTGAGGATCATAGAACGGCATCGCCACCGATTGTGCCGGGCAGGACTGTCCCAGAACCCTGATCTGAAAAGCATTGTCATCGGCGGTGATATCCTGTGCCTTGACGTAACCGAGGGCGAGGCGCTTGCCGAGCCGAAACCCTTCACAGGCAGAGGTCACATAGCCGACCATCTCACCGTTCTGGAAAATCGGGTCGCTTGGCAGCGGATCGGCATCATCACAATCGACAACAAACCCGAGAAAAGCCCATTCGGGGTCG
The DNA here is from genome assembly GCA_049889655.1 of Puniceispirillales bacterium (SeqCode). Taxonomy (GTDB): domain Bacteria; phylum Pseudomonadota; class Alphaproteobacteria; order Puniceispirillales; family UBA1172; genus UBA1172. The sequence goes on along the minus strand of JBMHCY010000127.1, from coordinate 10,028 downwards.
CGGCCGGATTGATCCCGCACAGCATCGCTGCCCGTGAACGCCCCCTTGTTCCAGTTCACAAAGCCTTCCAGACCGGCATCATAGAGCGTGTATTCCGTACCGAAATCGGCCCCCCAGCCGTGATAGCCCTTCTCGACCCTCATGACGTTGAGCGCGTAGGAGCCGAAATCGACAAGGCCGAGATCATCACCGTGATCACAAAGCGCGGCATAGACAGCCTCCAGATCGCTGCTCGCCATGTGCAGCTCCCAGCCAAGCTCACCGACAAAAGACACCCGCATCGCTGTCACTGGCTTGCCTGCAACAGTGAGGGCGGCAACGCTCATCCAGGGCATAGCATCCTTGCTCAGATCGGCATCTGTGATACGTGATAACAGCACCCGTGATTGCGGCCCCATCACCATCAGCGCAGCATCGTGGTGATAGCCTTTTTCGATCTGTACCGAACCATCACCGGGGCATTGCGCCATCAGCCAGTCAAAATCACGGTCCACCGCCAGGGTTGGCCCGCAGAGCAGATAGGTGCCGTCACCAAGATTGGCAATGGTGGCCTCGCTCCATATCCGCCCTTTTGGTGTCAGCATATAGGAGAGTTTCACGCGTCCCTTTTTGGGGGCGGCCCCGCACATCACCTGATTGAGAAAAGCCTCCGCACCGGCCCCGGAGACATGATATTTGGTGAAGCCGCCATGATCCATCACCCCGACAGCATCGCGCACAGATTCACATTCGATCCGCACCGCATCACGCCAGGGTTCATGATCCCTGAAACTGAGGCGGCTTTCGTCATAGCCATGGCCACCCCTGTCAAACCAGAGAGCCCTTTCCCAGCCGCCGATCTGGCCGAACTGGGCCCCCTTCGCGGCGAGGGTTTCATAGAGCGGTGTTTGCTGAACCGGCCTGCCGGAGGGCAGCAGCCGGTGCGGGAAGGGAATGGCATACTGGTAATCATAGAGTTGCACCACCCGCTGTTCAGCATAATCCTTGCTGGCCCAGTCGCCGAACCGCCGCGGGTCCCATGCGCTCATATCCCATTCGGTCTCACCTTCGGTGACCCATTCGGTGATTGCCTTACCGACAGCAGCGGACTGCGTGATGCCCACCTGAATCCCGCAGGCATGATAGAAATTCGGCAATCCGGCCGCGGGGCCACACAGCGGCAGCGAATCTGGCGAATACCCGATCGGGCCATTCACAAAACGCTGAACCCCCACCTCGCCCAGCAAGGGCACATGAACCAGCGTCGCCTCAAGGACGTCGGCGATATCATCGACAGAATCCGGAAACAGCCCGTGGATGAAATCATCGGGGATGCCTTCGCGGAAAGCCAGACGCCCGGGATGACCGTAGGACCCAAAAAGGAAGCCGGAACGCTCCCGGCGCAGATAGAACCGGATATCGGGGTCCCTGATCAGCGGAAACAGGGCCGTGTTCTCTTCCAGAGCCGGGACACTTTCCGTAACCAGATACTGGTGTTCCAGCGTCACCACCGGCACATCACAGCCTGCACGCCGGGCCAGCGCACTGCCATGGAAGCCGGTGGCGTTGACAACAACCTCACAGGTGACCTGCCCCTTGTTGGTGTCGATCAGCCATTCACCCGACCCGGTGCGTGATATGGCGGTGACTTCAGTGAAGCGGGCAACCGCCGCGCCTTTCATGCGCGCGCCTTTTGCCAAGGCCTGTGTCAGCTGGCTCGGGTCGATATCACCTTCATAGGGGTCATGGATGCCGCCGATGACACCATCACCGGGGATATAATAGGGATGCATCGCTTCCATGTCCTGCGGGGTGATGAGATCAAGATCAAAACCCGCCGATGTCGAAATCCCCACCAGATGCCGATAGAGATCCATGCGGTCTTCGGTATGGGCCGGCCAGAAGGCGCCTGTATGGCGGTAGGTGATTGGTGAATCCACCTTGTCACCCAAATCCTTGTAGAGCGACCAGGCATAGTTGCCGGCACGCATCCCCAGCCAACTGCCGGCATAGGTGGGAATATTCCCCGCCGCGTGCCAGGTGGACCCGGAAGTGAGTTCATTCTTTTCGATCAGCAGGCAATCAGCGACACCGGCTTCGGCGAGATGATAGAGACAGGCCGCACCAACAGCCCCGCCGCCGATAATGACAACACGCGCATGACTCCGCATGGCTAGAACTCCTCAAAAAGACGGCCATATCCGCTGAATTGATCGGTGATCCCTGCCATGCGTAACGCCTGCCAGTAGACAGCGGCGTTGCAGGCGATAACCGGCTTTCGATATTCGGCTTCTAGGGCGGCGATCATGGTTACCACAGGCAAAGCCGTCCCCACCTGCAGGATCGCCTCGCAATCTGATCCAGCCACGGCATCGAAAACCGATTTGATCGTCTCAACGGATGTCTCGCAAATCGCTGGCAGGGACGGGGCTTCCGTGCCCTTAATGGCGACGACCTCAAACCCTGCCTCTTCAGTGTTGGCCTTGACGTTCCGGTCGATCTCAGCGTTGAACGGCGTGACAACGGCAACGCGTCTGACCCCCATGAGCCGCAGGGCTGCGTGGTCAGCTGCCGAGGCATTCGCCACCGGCACGCCGATATGTGCCTCCAGTTGCTGGCAGCGGTCAGCCAGTTTGGCAACCCCGCCCGGTCCTGCATCAGTGGTCAGGCCAATGGCCACGGCAACGGGATGACAATCCATCAGTTTTTCAGCCTCGTCGATCAGATCATCGGAAACGCTGTCACCGCCGAGCCGGAAGCGCTGCATCTGGTTGGTAACACCTTCGGGGCGGAGCAGCTCCAGTTCGGGTTGAACGACTGTGTTCATGGCAGGCGTCATGACACCAATGATGCCGCGGGGGGCCAGGGTATCGACCATTGGTTTTCCTTTCTAGAGTGTTGCCAGATAGGCGTTGAGACCACGCATTCCATCACGATAGATCTGGTCACCGACAATCTCTTCCAGCGCCTCGGCATCGGCGGGATCACAGGTGAACTCGCCGGACCATATGCCCAGCGTCAGGTTGCCATCGGTAATGGGAATAAAGCGATGCGTTGAGATGTAATCAGTACAGGGCAAGGGGCCTTCGACGATATCATAGGTATAGAAATACTCCTGATCGGAATGCGCCAGCAGGGTTTCACGAAAGATCGTGCCATCGGCGATATCGAGGTGACGGATTGAGCCGACAGCCGTGGCGGCCCCGGTTTCCATCCTCGCCGCCGTGACACCGGGGTTCCAGTGAACGACCCCGTCAAAGGCCCGCACAGCGGCCCAGACTTTTTCAATCGGCGCGTCGATGATGACACTGCGCATAACTTTCATCACAGGGGCCCCTCATTTAGGTGGATATCAAAATGCTGTCTGATGGACTGTTCGATCCGGGGCGGCAGATGGCCGGGCTCATTCTCGAGCAGCACCGCGACCTGGCGCTCGGCCCGTGTCCAGATATCTTCCCGGCCGGCATCAGCCCAATCCGCGACACTCTGGCGATCACCGAGCACCGGATAGAGATACTCGCTCCGCATCAGGGAGAGTGTTTTGGCTTCCCCCAGATAATGACCTTCCCCGGTAACCACTCTTTCCATTTCATCGAGATCGAGCCGGTCCGGATCAACATCAATGCCGCGGACACTGCGCAGGATCGCGCCACACATTTCGTTATCAATGACCATCATTTCGGGTGACGCCACCATGATCGACCCCAGCATCCCAACGCTGAGATTGATCATATCGGCACCGGCATGGGCGGCGAGAGAAACCGTATAGCCTTTTTCATACCCGGCCTGTGCATCGGGAAGTTTGGCATCGGTCATGCCGGCCGAAACCGTTGAGGGCAGCCCGAGGCTGAGCAGGATCTGCGCCGCGGCGGCATTGGCGATCGCGGCTTCACCGCTGCCGCCGCTCATGGCCCCGGTTCTTAAATCCGAGATAAACGGCATGAAGGCATAGATTGTCGGATGCCCCGGGCTGATCGCATCGACCACCATCATCCCGGCGAGGGTTTCCGCAAGCCCCTGTGCCAGCGCCCCGGCCAGCGATGCCGGGCTGGTTGCACCAGCCTGGGCGGCGGTGCAGATCTGCAGCGGCATCCCGTGCTTGATCGCCTCCCGCATGATCTCTACCCCTTCACCGGCAAACCGCAACGGCGAGACCGCATGAACGATAATCGCCATGCAGAACGGTTGCTTGCCAAAAGCCCCTTCACCGCCCAGGGCCAGATCATACATGGCTGTGACCGGCCCGACATGATCACTTGAATCAAAACTCACCCCGATCGGTTTGCCCGTTGCCTTGAGGCAGGCAAAGGCCGTGTTGATATCCAGATCGAACGGTGATTTCATATCACGGGCAATGACCGGCCGGATGCCGTAATGGATATGCGATGACTGATCCAGCACCCGCATCAGGCGATAGAGATCATCAAGGGTCGATGACCGGTAGTCCCGCTGTTGTGCATCGAGCACTTCCACCGCTGCACCGCCCGTGCCGATATGAACCCTGCCGCCACCAATATCGAGCCCACGGTCTTCAACAAAGCCCGGCAGGGCAACACGCGACGGTGATCGGTTGATGGTGTCTTCGACCTGGGCCCGGCTGAAAATAATCCGGCCATCATTGCGGCGACTGGCACCCTTTTCGATCAACAGTGTTTGCAGCCAGGGCGGGGCGTCAGCCATCCCAATCCGGGCGAGAATGGCAAAGGCGTTGTCGAGGATCGAGACCATATCGGCGGCATCGAGGGGCCTTAAGTGACCCCCTTGCGGCGGCGGCGTGGTCATCCCGTCAGGGTGCCGGGGCGTTGTCTGGCCAGGGCTGTTGCTGCGCTTTCGCCGTTTGGACAATTTTGCCGCCGTCATGACCACTCATCCGCTCCCTCAGGCCCTGTTACCGAGCCTCTCACGATTGGTTTGGCGGCGCAACGCAAATTGATCCCCCGGGCATTGCCAGACCTGGCTCAAGAGGCAGGCGAGAGCACAACATCCATCTCGCAGCTGAGCGCGTTGGCGACAAAACAATAGCGGTGCGCGCGTTCATGCATTTCGGTGAGTTGGTCGCGCGAAACCTCATGCCCTTCGGCAAATTCCATCTCGGGGTGAAGCGTGATGCTGGCCACCCGCATCCGGCCATCTTCAGTCTTGCCGAGCCGGGCCACCGCGTTATCCCGATAGGCTGTCAGCTTCCATCCGGCTTTTGCACAAAGGGCGAGGAAGGTCATCATATGACACGAACTCAAGGCCGCGGCCATGGCTTCTTCGGGGTTCACATAGCGGGGGTCGCCACCGTAATCAGGGGCGGAGGTCATGACTGCCTCCAGCCCGCCGGCAAAGCGGATGCGATGGTTGGTGCTGTATTGCCCTTCCTGCAAACTGCCCTCACCCAGCGTCCAGCGTAATTGTGCGACATAATCCGACATGGCTGTTTATCCCTTCTTTTTCCTGATTCATTCCTGCTTTGCGGCATCCTGAACGATGCGGCGCAGCTCGTTTTTCCTGATCTTGCCTGTCGAGGTTTTCGGCAACTCACCGAAGATGAACCGTTTCGGCCTTTTGAATCCGGCCAGCCTTTCCTGACAATAAGAGGAAAGGTCATCGGCACTGACCGCGTTATCGGCAACAAGTTCGACAAAGGCACAGGGGCTTTCGCCCCATTTCTCATCGGGCTGGGCAACCACCGCAACGCCAGCCACAGCCTCATGGTCGAACAGCACCTTTTCGATTTCGATGGACGAAATATTCTCGCCGCCCGAGATAATGATATCCTTTGATCTGTCCCTGATCTCGATATAGCCATCAGGGTGCATGACTGCCAGATCACCTGTCCAGAACCAGCCATCGGCAAAGGCCTTGGCCGTCGCTTCCGGGGCTTTCAGATAGCCTTTCATGACGATGTTCCCGCGCATCACGATTTCGCCCATGGTCTCGGCATCCGCCGGAACGGGCTCCCCTGTGGCCGGGTCCAGAACAAGACAATCTTCCTGCATTTCATAGGCGACACCCTGGCGTGCCTTGAGCCGGGCCTGTTCTTCGGCCGGGGCCTCATCCCATTCAGGCTTCCAGGCACAGACAACGGCCGGGCCGTAGACTTCGGTCAGTCCGTAAACATGGGTGATGGCGATGCCTTTGGCCTCGATCGCCTTGATGACCGCGGGTGGCGGCGGGGCGGCGGCTGTCATCATCTCGACCTTCTGGGTGAAGCGACGGGTCTGGCTTTCATCGGCATGGGCAATCATGCTCATGACGATCGGCGCCCCGCAGAGATGGGTGACGCCGTGATCCGCCATGGCATCATAGATGCCGCCGGCATCAATCGTGCGCAGGAAGACATGGCAGCCGGCCAGCATCGTGATCGACCAGGGAAAACACCAGCCGTTGCAATGGAACATCGGCAGAGTCCAGAGATAAACCGGAAAATGCGGCATCTGCCAGCACAGGGTGTTGTTGACCGCATTGAGATACGCCCCGCGGTGGCTGTAGACCACCCCCTTGGGATCGCCTGTTGTGCCGGAGGTATAGCCGACAGTGAGGGCATCCCATTCATCGGCAGGCGGGCTGTAGGCAAAGTTTTCATCACCTTCCGCCAGCAGGGTTTCGTAATCAAGGTTACCGATGCGTTTGCCGGAAGGGCCTTCCGGGTCATCGATATCGATCACCAGCGGTGCCTGCTTGGCCTGCTTGAGAGCCTCTTCGGCCAGCGATGACAGGGCCGTATCAACGATAAAAACCTTGGCTTCGGCATGATCGAGAATATAGGCGATGGTGGCGGCATCAAGACGCGTGTTGTTGGCATTCAGCACCGCCCCGATCATGGGAATGGCAAAATGACATTCCAGCATGGCCGGAATATTGGGGGCAAGCACAGCAACAGTATCACCCTTGCCGATCCCCCGTTGCTGCAACGCCGAGGCGAGCTGGCAGCAGCGCTTTTCGGTTTCACCCCAGTTGCGGCGGATACCGCCATGGATGACCGCTGGTTTTTCCGGATGCACCCGGGCGGTGCGCTTGAGAATCGATACCGGCGAGAGCGGCACATGATTGGCGGATGTCTTGCCCAGTTCCGGGGATTCGTAAATCGACGGCATCGGCTATTCGCCCTTCCATGCCGGCATTTTTTCCTTGGCGATGAAGGCCCCGATCCCGGCCTCGGCATCACGATACATCATGTTTTCAGCCATCACCCGCCCGGCATAGGCATAGGCTTCATCGAGCGGCATTTCGAGCTGTTCATAAAACGCCCGTTTACCGATTTTGACCGCTGATGAGGATTTGTCGGCAATGATACGGGCCATGGCCATTGATTCTGTTTCAAGGTCGGCATCAGCAACCACCCGATTGACGAGTCCCATCCGGCAGACGCGTTCGGCGGGCAGAAATTCCCCCAGCAGCAGCATTTCCATCGCCTGCTTGCGTGAAAGATTGCGTGACAGGGCCACCATGGGTGTTGAGCAGAACAGGCCGATATTGACCCCCGATGTCGCAAAGCGGGCATCTTCGGATGCCACCGCGAGATCACAGGCGGCAACAAGCTGGCAGCCTGCGGCGGTGGCAATGCCGCGGACTTCGGCGATCACCGGCTGCGGCAGGGTGACGATCGTCTTCATCAGGGTGGAGCAGGTCTCGAACAGATCGATGAAATAGCCCTTGCCGCCATCATCATCACGGCGTCGGGCTGTCATCTCTTTCAGGTTGTGGCCGGCACAGAAATGACCCGAGGATGACCGCAGGATCACCGCCCTGATCGCCCGGTCGGCAGCGATTTTATCAAAACTATCCTGCAGGGCGGCGAGCATATCTTCGGAAAGTGCGTTGATCGCCTTCGGGCGATTGAGCGTGATCACCGCAATGCCGTCATTACCGGAGATGAGAACCGGCGGCTGATCGGCTCCTGCAGCCGTGTCATCCTGAGTGTTCTGATCCATTTTGCGCTCCTCCACAACCCTTGCATTCGGCAGGGACAATCATATCCCCCTTAACCTTAGAACAGCATGAATGGATGAAAATACCAAAGAAAAAGCAAAGCCAGCGGGGTGGGCATTATCGGTGATTTGGCGCGGCGGGCTGTCGCCGGCAAAACCTTTATGACTTACCAGACAAACCAATTATCATTGTCTCCATTCTGTAAAGGCTCTACAAAATGAGTGCCGCTTATGAGGGAATTTGATGGTGAACCAACCAGATCGTGTTATTGAAATTCGGAATCTCCACAAAAAATATGGAGACCTCGAAGTGCTGAAAGGTGTTGATCTGGATGCACACCGGGGTGACGTTATTTCGATTATCGGGTCTTCGGGTTCCGGCAAATCGACATTGCTGCGGTCGATCAATCTGCTCGAAACAAGCCATGCCGGTGATATCATTTTCAATGGTGAGCCTGTCCGCTGGAAAGAGACCCATGATGGCAGGGAACCTGGTGACAAAGATCAGGTGATGACCCTGCGGACGCATCTGTCGATGGTGTTCCAGCAATTCAATCTTTGGGCCCATATGACCATCATCGACAATGTTATCGAAGCCCCGGTGACTGTGCTCGGTGAGGACCGTCAGGCGATGCTCACAAAGGCGCAGGCCTTGCTCGACAAGGTCGGCATAGCCGACAAGGCCGATTTCTTTCCGGCCCAGCTTTCCGGCGGCCAGCAACAACGGGCTGCCATCGCGCGGGCTCTCGCCATGGAACCGCAGGTGCTGCTTTTCGATGAGCCGACCTCCGCGCTTGACCCGGAACTCGAGCAGGAAGTGGTTAAGGTCATCAAGGATCTTGCCCGTGAGAATCGCACCATGTTGCTGGTCACCCATGATATGGCCCTGGCCCGCGATGTTTCGACAAAGGTCATTTTTCTGCACGAAGGCCGCATTGAGGAAGAAGGCTCTTGCGATGATATCTTTGGCAGTCCAAAATCAGCACGACTGAAACAGTTCCTGAGCGCTTCATCAAAATAATGATCAGTCATGGTCAAAGGCTGGATGGCGTTCACGTGAAAATGGTTTTTTAGAGGAGATAACCATGAAGAAAATCCTGATGGCAGCAATGGCTGCCGCTTTTGTTGCCGGTCCGGCACTGGCAGAAACCGTCCGGATGGGGACAGAAGGGGCCTACCCTCCCTACAACTTCATCAACGACAATGGTGAAGTCGACGGCTTCGAGCGCGAAGTCGGTGACGAGCTGTGCAAGCGTGCCAACCTGGATTGTGTCTGGGTCGTCAATGAATGGGATTCGATCATCCCGAACCTTGTTTCCGGCAACTACGATACGATCATCGCAGGCATGTCGATCACCGCAGAACGTGATGAGGTCATCGACTTCACGCAGGATTATTTCCCGCCGTCACCGTCTGTCTATATGGCTCTTTCAGGGGCATCTGTTGATCTGAACGGTGGCGTGATTGCTGCTCAGACTGCCACCATTCAGGCCAGCCATGTTGCTGCCAGCGGCGCAACGCTTGTCGAATTTGCCACGCCTGAAGAAACAGTCGCTGCCGTCAAGAATGGTGAGGCTGATGCTGTTCTGGCCGATGGTGACTATCTCGGGCCGATCATTGCTGAATCCAATGGCGAATTCGCCAATGCCGGTGAAGTATCCATCGGTGGCGGGGTCGGCATGGGCATCCGTGAATCCGACGGCGGTCTGAAGGCCAAGATGGACAAGGCCATCGGTTCCATGAAAGCCGACGGCTCGCTGAACACCCTCATCAAGAAGTGGTTCGGTGACGACGCCAACACTTTCTAAGGTGTCGTGAGACCACCTTTCCAACAGCGGGGAAGATTGCCAAGGTGATCTTCCCCACATTTGACAGTGACTCATACAGTCAAGGCTTCCGGCATGGCGCAACGCATGATCATCATTGGTGGCGGTATAATCGGGGCTTCCTTTGCATGGCACCTGCGCCAGCACGGGATCGACAATCTTTCCATTTTTGCAGAAGCCCTGCCTGGCGATCCGGCACAGGCCACATCGGGCACCTGGGGATGGGTCAACGGCTATGCCGACGATGACCCTGATTACGCGGCTTTCCGTGTTGCCAGCCTGCGCTACTGGCCGGAGATGATTGCCC
>JBMHCY010000126.1:0-3226 GCA_049889655.1 Puniceispirillales bacterium (SeqCode) | reverse complement strand
TCAATCCGAAATCTGCCGAGGCGCATAACAACCTTGCCAACGCTTTGCTGAATTACGGGGAAACGTATCTGGCTTTGCAAGGATTCGAGCGTGCCATCGCGCTCAACAGTACCTATGACATTGCTTTATTTGGTAAAGCCGCGGCCCTTGCCGGGCTCAACAGAACCCAGGAAGCGATTGACGGCTACCGGCAGGCGATCGCCATTCAGCCGAACAGGCCAAAATGGCAGGTCGCCCTTGGTGAAGCCCATCAATCCCTCGGGGAATTTGATGAAGCCAGGAGCGAGTTCCAGAAAGCTGTCGATCTCGATCAGCACTATGCCCAGGCGCATTACAGTGTCGCGGCGGTCACAAAATACGAAGATACTGATGATGAGCACATCAAACAGATGGTCAGCCAGCTCAATCATCCAAAAAATAATCCGACACAGAAAATGTTTCTGAACTTTGGGCTGGGAAAAGCCTATGCCGATTGCAAAGATTACAAAAAGGCGTTCGACCATTGGCAGATGGCCAACACCATGCAAAAGAGCACCTCGGGTTACCAGTTTGCCATCCATAAGGATCTTTTTGACAATATCCCTGAGTTATGTGCCAGGCTGCCTGACATAAATCATAATAACCCCACCGACAAGGCCCCGATTTTCATTATAGGAATGCCCCGGTCAGGGACATCGCTTGTCGAGCAGATCCTGTCAGGCCACAGCAAGGTCTCCGCCGCTGGAGAACTGGATTATATCGGCCATGCGGTTAACCGTTATATCTGGGACAGGGGTGCAGTGACAAAAGCAAAACTCATTGCAGTGCGGGATTACTATATCAAGCGGCTGGGCGAGATTAACATCGATACCCCGATTTTTACCGACAAGATGCCGACGAATTTCCGCTGGATCGGTCTGATCCAGAGTATCTTCCCAAAAGCCAAATTTATCCACCTCAAGCGACACCCAATGGCTGTGTGTTTTTCAAACTACAGGAATTATTTTCAAGCCAATGGCATGGGTTATACCAACGATCAGGATGATCTGGCCCGGTTCTATCTTTGCTATGAAGAATTGATGCGGCACTGGTATGAGACCTGCGGCGATATTATCATTCCTGTAGACTATGTCCGTTTGACCGAAGACCCTCGTGGCGAAACCGAAGCTCTGCTGGAAAAACTGGGGCTCGACTGGGAAGATGACTGCCTCAATATCGAAAAAAACAAACGGGCTGTCAGAACCGCTTCAAATACCCAGATCAGAGGCAAGATCTACAGCGGCAGTTCCGAGGAATGGAAGAACTACGAACAATTTCTCTCGCCCATGCTGACCAGGCTCGAACCCTTGCTTAAAGATCAGGGCTGGCCACTCTGAACGGGAAACCACCATCACCATATTGCGGCAGCCCGTAACGTTCCTGTTGTTTCAGCAGCGCGGCCAGCACCGGTTGCAGAAACGCGTCATGGCGTCTCCAGCCGCCGACCGAACCCGTGGTGATCGGCTGCTGGACCTGAACCGAACTCGCTGTCCGGGAAAAATAATCATCGCCGCGGCTGGCCTCATCATAGGAAAAGTCGGGGCAACCGATGAAATCAAAGACCGGCTGTGCTGCGGTGACTGGATCAGCGACGATCTCATCGTAATTGACCGCCAACAGGCGATCACCGTGGTCAGCATGCATCCGGGTCATGAAATGCTGGTAAAGGGCAAAGTAACTGCCTAGAGGTTTCATCGCGAAGGAATAATGATGGCCATTATCGAAATAGGTCTTGTAGAGCGACCAGCAGTTATCCATCGCGTCACGGTAGGAATGCAGCACCTTTGCCTCGGGGAAAATTTTCAGGATAATGTCCACCCACTGGAAATTATGGGGCATTTTATCGATCATCATCATGCCATCCTTGCGCAATGATGCTGTCTTTTCCAAATAATAGGCAGCAATCTGATGAAGGTCTTCATCAGATACAGGGTCACTGTCGGCAGTCTTTTCAAGCACAATTTTGTGGCAGATATGGTCAAGATGGTAAAGTTCATCACCAGCAACAATTTGCGGATGGCTGGCGATAATAGATTCGAGCAGCGTCGTCCCTGACCGCGGCATCCCGACGATAAAGAGTAGCCCCTTGCCTCTATTCTGGTCCGGATCGTATTCCGGCAATGATGCAGCTTTCTCCGTGATCCTTTCCATCAATTTAATATTCAACTGTGAATCATAGGGACGATTACGGCTGACGATGGTGTTGGCCTCTCGATAGTAGCTTTGAGCTTTTGCTGTTTCTTTCTGCTTTTCATAAAACCGCCCGAGGGCAAAGGCCGCATGGTCAGTTTGATTGAGGTTGGAACCTGTCTTCATCTTTTTTTCAAGTTCAATGAACAACGCTTTGGTATTTTCATCGAGCGTTGATTGATGCAAGGCCAGATTTATCAGGCTGTTATAGGCTTTGCCATCATCAGGTTTGGTTGCAATAGCGCGGCGGAAACAGTCCTCAGCTTGTTTCATTTCACCTTTATAAACATGGATCAAGCCAAGATTGCTCAAGGCTTTCAGATAGCCGGGTTCAAGATCAAGAGCCCTTCTATAATATTGTTGGGCCGCGTCCAGATTCCCCAACGCTGTCTGAATAACCCCCATATTGCCAAGGGCCCGATAATGCCTGGGGTTTTTCTGCAACACCCTTTCATAGGTTTCGAGGGCTGTCTCATAATCTTCCTGATATTGCTGAGTGATGGCCAAATTGTTAATCACCTCGGCTTCATTAGGGGCGAGTGAAACGGCTTTCTGCAGAAGCATCACTGATTGATCATAATTCTTCATGTAACGCAGCAGCACCCCGAGATTGACCAGAAAAACGATATTGTTTGGCTGCAGGACAGTCAGCCGCCGGTAGCAGTCTTCAGCCCTGGCCAGCTCCCCCGTCCGTTCGAAAGAAAGCGCCAGGCCAAACAGGAAATCCACATTGTCGGGAAACCGGCGGTGCAATTCCCGATAGGTCTTGAGCGCCACGGCAATCTTGCCCGCCTGAAAATGAGCAAAGGCAAACCCGGCCTTCGCCTGCGGAGAACCCGGGCTGTGCTTGAGCATTTTCTTTGCCGCCGAAATGGCCTCCTGGTGACGACCGAGCGAGCACAGGTGTTTGATCGTGGCAAAATCAGCCATGGCAAGGCAACCTTCTTGTTTTTGAGACCCGAAAAGGCATGGACAGTATGGACAAAAGCACTGGCGGCGATTAATCCTCAAGGGAGAA
>JBMHCY010000125.1:0-2903 GCA_049889655.1 Puniceispirillales bacterium (SeqCode) | reverse complement strand
ATTTTCCATCACCTGCCGGATCAGGGCCATCGCTTCATCCGCAGCCGCCTCGGGGCATTCGAAGACCAGTTCATCATGAACCTGCAGCAACATCCGTGCTGGTGATCCGGCGGCGGCCAGTGCCCCGGGCATCCGAACCATCGCCTGTTTGATGATATCTGCCGCCGTGCCCTGGATAGGGGCATTGATCGCCTGCCGTTCGGCAAAGCCCCGCTGGGCCGGGTTTGAGGCTGTGATGCCGCTGATATAGAGCCTGCGGCCGAACAGCGTTTCGACAAAGCCGTCTTCACGGGCTTTCAGTTTCATCTCGTCCATATAGGCGCGGATACCGGGGAAGCGTTCGAAATAGGCGGCAATGTAATCCCGCGCCTCACCCTGGGGGATCATCAACTGGCGGGCGAGGCCGAAACCGGAAATCCCGTAGATGATGCCGAAATTGATCGCCTTGGCCCGGCGGCGTGTTTCCCCTGTCATCTCATCCAGCGGCACACCAAAAACTTCGGAAGCTGTCTGGGCATGAATATCAACACCGTTGCGGAAGGCGGCGATCATGCTGTCTTCCCCAGCGATATGGGCCACCAGCCGCAGTTCGATCTGAGAGTAATCCGCCGAGATCAGCACCGCCCCGGGTTCAGGAACAAAAGTGGTTCTGATCTTGCGGCCTTCCGGTGTTCGGATCGGGATATTCTGCAGGTTCGGATCGGAAGAGGACAGCCGCCCCGTTGAGGCCCCGACCATGGAAAACGAGGTATGCACCCGGCCGGATTGCGGGTGGATCGAGGTCACCAGCGCATCAGCATAGGTGGATTTGAGTTTCGCGATCTGCCGCCATTCCAGCACCCGGGTGGCGATCTCAACCCCGGCAGCGGCGAGATCATCCAGCACATCAGCAGAGGTCGACCAGGCCCCGGTCTTGGATTTCTTGCCGCCTTCGAGCCCCATCTTGCCAAACAGAATCTCGCCCAGCTGCTTGGGGGAGCCGATATTGAACGCCTCGCCTGCCAGATCATGGATCACCGTCTCGAGCTCGGCCATGCGGGCGGCGAAATGCTGGCTCATGGCGTTGAGTGCCTGCCTGTCAACCTTGATCCCCTCGGCTTCCATGGCGGCGAGCACAGGGATCAGGGGGCGTTCAAGCCGTTCATAAACGCGGGCCTTGCCTTCGCTGGCAAGCCGCGGCTTGAGCATCTGCCAGAGCCGCAGCGTGATATCAGCATCCTCGGCAGCATAATCGAGGGCCGCTTCGGGGCTGACCTCATTAAAACCGATCTTCTTGGTACCCTTGCCGCAGACATCCTCATATTTGATCATGCTGTGACCGAGATGGATTTCCGCCAGATCATCAAGTTTGTGCGAGGATTGCCGGCCGGCATCGAGCACAAATGAAAGACACATCGTATCGTCGATCGGATGGAGCCGCGCCGCACCGTTGATCACCCGCGCCAGCACGTGGCTGTCATATTTGAGGTTATGCCCCACCTTGAGCACTGCCGGGTCTTCGAACAATGGCTTGAGGATCGCCATCACCCGGTCGAGCGGCAACTGCCCGGCGGCCAGCGAGGCGGCATCACCACCAAAATCAAGGCCGCCCTGATCAGCGGTGGAGGTACCGTGGCGGAGCGGGATATAGCAGGCCCGCCCCGGGGTCGAGGCCATCGATATCCCCACCAGTTCGGCGGCTGATGCGGTCAGCGAGGTGGTTTCGGTGTCGACCGCGACAACCCCGGCAGCCCGGGCGGCCTCCACCTCTTCCAGCAGCATGGCTTCATCGGTGATGAGCCGGTAGGCGATCTCGGCCGGGGCCGAAGGGATCAGGCTTGGCGTCTCGGCAGCGGCGGCATCGCCCCCCGCACCCCCGGCAGCAGCCGTGGCGGCGGGAGCATCCCCCTCTAGCCGGGCCATGAGCCGCCGGAAACCCTGTTCTTCGAGGAACGGCCGCAGCAGCTCCGCCTGCGGTCGGCGATCCCGGGCCTCATCAAGGCTGACCGGCAGCGGCGCATCGTCACGCAGGTGGACAAGCCGCCGCGAAATCCGTGCCATCTCGGCATGGGTGATCAGGTTCTCGCGGCGCTTCGGCTGTTTGATCTCCTCCGCCCGGTCAAGCAGTTCATCAAGGCTGCCATAGGTGGTGATCAGCTCGGCGGCGGTCTTGACCCCGATCCCCGGCACACCGGGCACGTTATCGGTGGAATCCCCGGCCAGCGCCTGGACATCGACCACCTTTTCCGGCGGTACCCCGAAGCGCTCGACAACCTCATCAGGGCCGATGCGTTTCTGCTTCATTGGGTCGAGCATGATGACACCGGGGCGCACCAGCTGCATCAAATCCTTGTCGGAGGAGACGATCACCACATCGATCCCGGCATCGAGGGCAACCCGCGTGTAGGTGGCGATCAGATCATCGGCCTCAAACCCTGCCATCTCGGCGACAGGTAGGTTGAGCGCCCGCGTTGCCTCACGGATCAGCGGAAACTGGGGGATCAGTTCTTCCGGCGGTGCGCTGCGGTTGGCCTTGTATTCGGGATAAATCTCGTTGCGGAAGGTCTCACGCGCCTGATCGAGCACAACAATACTGTAATCCGGGGCTTCGTCATCGATCAGTTTCATGACCATGCCGGTGAAGCCAAAGACAGCGTTGACGGGCGTCCCGTCCTTGCGGTTCATCGGCGGCAGGGCGTGGAAGGCGCGGAAGATATAGGCCGAGCCATCAACCAGAATGAGCCGCGGCGCCGCCATCAGTGACCGGCGGCCGTATCGGCATCGGCATCAAGGATAAATTCGCGCGAGCAATAGGGGCAGGCGATGCGGCCATCATCACCGAGATTGAGCCAGACACGCGGATGCCCGAGCGCCCCGCCGCCACCATCACAGGCAATG
This sequence comes from Puniceispirillales bacterium (SeqCode), assembly GCA_049889655.1. Classification (GTDB taxonomy): domain Bacteria; phylum Pseudomonadota; class Alphaproteobacteria; order Puniceispirillales; family UBA1172; genus UBA1172. The sequence continues at coordinate 26 of JBMHCY010000125.1, read as the reverse complement.
CGGCGGCTGGTGACGGTGATCTGATC
>JBMHCY010000124.1:0-11490 GCA_049889655.1 Puniceispirillales bacterium (SeqCode) | reverse complement strand
GCCAGACCACCCTGACGGGCGATACCGGTTGTCGTCATCCAGCGGGCGACAGACTGGGCGTTGGTCTTGGCAACGTCGGCCTTGGTTGAATCAATATAACGCTGGTAACCGACGATACCGACTGAAGCCAGAATACCGATGATGGCCACCACAACAAGAAGTTCAATAAGGGAGAAACCCTTTTGTTTAGATGAAAAAGTCATAACGATCCTCTCTTTTTCATGTGGCCTTCGGCCATCTCACAAGCATAGAATAATATTTGCACTGAATTTGCAACAGAAAATTATGATATTTACCTAATATAAGTAACAAATAATCCATTCGGATCGGTTCAGGCGATCAGGTTTTTCTGTTCCAGCATCTCAAGATATTTATCCATGGTCACCATGCCGTATTGCGCCCCGGTTTGCATGATGGTCTGGATCTGCACGATTTTGGCTTCCCGGATCAGGTTTGATACAGCAGGAACATTGACCATGACCTCGAAAGCCCCGATACGCCCCCCGCCTTTGCGGCGCAGCAGTTGCTGTGTCAGCACCAGCCGCAACGATTGGGAAAGCTGGGACCTTGCCTGAGGCTGCTCGGTCGCCGGAAAGACATCGATAATACGGTTGATCGTCTCGGGGGCACCGTTGGTGTGAAGCGTCCCAAAAACAAGGTGCCCGGTTTCGGCCGCCGTCATCGCCATGGAGACCGTTTCATAATCTCGCAATTCCCCCATCAGGATAATATCCGGGTCCTGTCGCAGGGCCCCTTTCAGGGCTCTGCCGAAAGATTGCGTATCACGGCCGACTTCCCGCTGGGTGATCAGTGATTTCTTGGACTGGTGGACAAATTCAATCGGGTCTTCCACGGTGATGATGTTTTCGTTGCGCTCGCGGTTGATCTTGTCGATCATGGCGGCAAGCGAGGTGGATTTGCCTGAACCGGTCGCCCCGGTGACAAGCACCAGCCCGTCACGTTCCGTCAACACATTATGGACAGCCGGCGGCAGACCGAGCATATCGATATGCGGAACTTCGGTGACAATCACCCGCAGCACGCAGGCAAAACCGGTCATCATCTTGTAGCCACTGGCACGGAAACGTTGGCTTTCATGCTGGACAGCGAAATCGACATCACCGTGATGATCAAATTTCTCAAATTCTTCCTGGCCGAGTTCCTGAATGAAAAAATCGCGCAGGTCATCGGATGTGATGAGCATATTTTCCCGGGTCTTGATCTCGCCATCACCTCGAAAGGCCAGCGGCTTGTCGGCGTGAAGATGAAAATCTGATACTTTTTCGTTATTGACGATTTCCATCAGATATTCGTAGATCGGATTTTCCATCACAACATCCTTGCCAAGATTAATCCATTACATAAAACTAATGACCGTGTTTGATTATTTCCACCGATACCGCCTCTTGGCAATAGTCTGTTTGATCTTTGGTGCTGTGATCAGCCTGCATCCGTCGGCTGTCCTTGCCCAGGACGACCGTTCTGCCGAGACGGATTTTGCCACGACACTGAAGATGGCGAGGGACGGCAACCCCGAGGCGATGTATGTCGTCGCGATGCGTCTGCTCAAGGAAAACAACCCGAGTTATGACAAGGATGCTTTCGGCTGGGCACTTAATTCAGCCCGTTCAGGCCACCCTGATGCCGCTGAATTGACAGGCAAACTCTACCGGCTTGGCAAGGGTGTTGATCGCAATTACGTGAAAGCTCGAAAATGGCTGTTTCGGGCACGCAGCCGCGGGGCGATCGGCGCCCATTTCGAACTTGCCCTGCTGTTCAATGATGAGGAAAACCCCGCCTTCAACGAAGAGATCGCCGCCACGCACATGGTCGATGCCCTGAAACGCAACGAGCCGCGTGCCTGCCTGGTTGCGGCGACGGCCAAGATCAACAGCGGCCGCCCTGTCCGGAATGCGCTGAAAGAACTGGTCTGCGCCGCCAATGGAGGCATCGATGAGGCCATGCTGGCCATTGCCGATTACTACGAATCCAAACGATCGCCAAACGCTGTTTTCAAGGCAAAACAGTGGCTTCAGAAAGCTGCCGATGGTGGCAATGAAGAAGCCATGCAGCGGCTGGCCGATCTTGAATAGGCGCTGGTGATGCTGGCCGACCACCTGCTTTTTCTGTTGCCCCCGGCCAGTGATCCGGTGGCCATGACTGTGCTTATGCTGGCAGGGCTGACAGGTCTTGCGCTCGGGTCTTTTGTTCAGGCCGCGGCGATCCGGCTTAACCGCGATGAAGACATTGTCTTCACGCCGTCGGCTTGCCGCCAGTGCGAGAGCCCCCTCACCTTAAGTCAGAATCTGCCGGTTCTCGGCTGGCTGCTGACCTGGGGACGCTGCCGCCAATGCGGCGAGCGGTTTTCACCGCAATACCTGATTGTCGAGGTGATGATGGGCGGGCTGGCTGTTCTGTTCTGCTGGCTCTACCCGCTTCCCGTTGCCGCCGGGCTGGTGCTGGCCACCAGCCTGATGATGATCTGTGCGCTGACTGATCTTGAAAAGATGCTGCTGCACCTGCCGGTGATGGTGGCACTGGGCGGTATGGGGCTGATCTTTGCCTTCATGCCATTCTGGCCTGTCAGTGTCATCGGGGCGATCCTCGGGATGTTTGTTCCGGCAATCCTGCTGATGCTGATCAATCTGATCTATCGGCTTGTCCGTGGCGAGGATGGTTTCGGGTCCGGCGATGTCTGGCTTCTCGCCGCTGCCGGGGCATGGCTCGGGCCGGCTGTGACGGTGATTTTATTCTTCCTTTCGGCGATCATCGGGGCTGTCGTGGGGATCATGATGATCAGCCTCGGTCGGGGCAGTGGAACGACAGCACTTCCCTTCGGTGTATTCATAAGTCTTGTGTTTATTTTCTGGCCGATACTCAATATATTGGTTATTATCTAGATTGATGCTGATTCTGTCAGTATCATGAATTTTCTGGAAAGGCCGCCTTTTCCGGCCTGAATAACCCTTGGTGAGCGACCGTGGCTTCGGAACAAGAAAAACAGAACGTTCTCGCCCGCATCGAAAGCCTGTGGGAAGATGCCGCCGCCAGCGCCCCTGCCCCTTCATCACCGCCGCCGGAAACGACCGAAACCCCTGAGCAGCCCGGTGATATCATGGCGCGGATCAACCGCCTGATGTACGAAGCTGAGGAAATCCAGTTCGCCGCGAATGATCGCTCCAGATCCGATTCAGAGCAGATCGCCAATCTGGCGCTGGATATTACACGAAAAGATGATCCTGATGCCCCGGAAGACGGGATGGAAAAGATCGGATCAATGGTGATGGAAGCGGCCTCCAGCGCCCCCGCCCCCGAAGCCGGAAACTTTGATGACATCCGCTCAAAGATGGAAGACGTCTCCCGGTTGCAGCCCCCCCAAACGGACAATAGGATTCCCGATAATCCTGAATATGCTTTCGGGGTGGCCTTTTCCAATCTTGTCCGGCACGTGGTGCGCGAATATATCGAAAGTGATTTTGAGCCGGTTCTCCGTAACGCGATCCGCAGCGAGATTGAAAACCACCTTGGCGGCAAGGCCGGCAACAATACCGTGGATGCTGATGGTGGGAATGACTGATGCCGGGTTTTTTTTGGCCCAAAATATCATCAAAGTCTAAATTACGGTTTGCTTTCGCATCAACCGGTGCTCTGCTGCTGGCCTCGTGCGGGACACCGGAACGGCTTTCCCAGGATGTTAGTGTCGAGCAGACCAAGCAGGTGGTCGAGGAACGCGTGCTGGCACCGCTTTCCCGTGATAATGCCACGGCCACGCAACTGCCCGAAAAAAAGCCCCGGCGGCAATTGCTGCAGGTCCGTTACCATGACGACAGCCTTTCCTCGGCGGATTTCATCAATGATCTGCGGCGGCTTTCCAGCACCTATGCCGGCACGCTGCCATCGGATAATGATCTGAAAAAACTGGCCGGGTTCACCCCGGAACCCGAACCGGAAATTCCCTTGCCCACCGTTGAAGAGCCTGAAGAGGACCCGATCGAGATCACCCTGCCCGAACCGTATTATGAGCCTATCCCTGCCGAGGAATATGATCGGATCACGGCCATCAGAGAAGAAAAGCGGGCCCGGATCATTATCAAGGAAGGGCTTGCGCTGGAACAGGACCTGTTCACCAGCCTGCGGACGCTCGAAGACGAGTTTACCGCCGCTGGTCAGGCCCTGGAAACGACACTGTTCACCGAATTGCAGACCATCGAAACCGAGATCGAGACGCTCACTTCCAATCAGATCCCGGGCGTGGCTGCTGATCCACCGGGGACAATTTTCGGCCGTGATCTCACCCGCGACAATGAGGGATACTTTGCCCTGCCTCCTGATCTGGCCCTGATCGGTAATGCCCGTGAGGGCGCGGTGTCATCCAAGATCGCCAATCTCCGGGTCGCTGTCGAGAACCCGGTGTTGCAGGTTCGTTTCGGCAACCTGAAACTGGCTGAAGCGATCCGCTTCATCTGTCGTCAGGCCAATCTGCCGGTACTGCTCTCCAACGCTGTCGAGGAGAGTGATCAACTCGTCAGCCTTAATGTCGAGGCGGGTGTACTGTCGATCCTCGATGCGCTGTTCAGCCAATACGGCATTTCGATAATTTACGATCATGAACTCGAGGTTGCTCAGGTCTATACCGATGCCGAGTTTGAAGAACGGCTGGCCCGGGTCCGTTCCGCGGTCGAGACCTTCAACACCAGCCTCTTCAACACACGACAGCTCGAAGACCTGCGCGAAGAACGGCAATTGATCCTGGCGATGATCGATCTGGCGCGCAGCATGGCCTATGCCTACCGCAGCGATCAGGCAACCTTCCCCATCGATGAAACCGACAGGGTTATGGCCCGCATTCGGGCGAGTGGTGAGACGTTCAGCAAACCGCTGGCGGAAAAGCGCCAGGTTGAACAGCTGATGCGAGACAAGGAACGCCTCATGGACATGATCGCCATTGTCCAGACTTTGCTTTCCGGTGATGCCGAAATCTTTATCGAGGATTTCAAAACCCTGCCCCGTGAACCTGGCAACACGATCATTACCGAGGCGCTCAATACCCTCACCCTGAAAGCCCTTGAGATGGAAGACCTGCTCGCGGCCTATGACGCGGAAACTGAAAAGGCCCTTGCCGACCGTCTGGTTGTCCCGGAAATCCCCGCCGAGGTGCTGGCCCAGATCGAAGCACGCAAAAAGAAGAAGCAGACGGCCTCGGCGTTCGATCCGATTTTTCCTGTTGAAACACCGCGGTCGATCAGCCGCATTCCCGGTTTTGAAAACGTTGCTGTGCTTGACCCGTGCATCTACCCCGGCCGCGAGGTCTTTACCGAGAAAATTGCTGTCTATGGCGGCGAGAGTGCCCTCAACCGGATCAGCGGCATTCTGGATGGCTATTTCACCGCCAACGCGAACCAGTTCACGGTAACGGAAGAGGAAGAGACGGAGGAAACCGAAGCCGCTGAAGAGACTGAGACCCCGGCTGCTGAAACAGAAACCCCGGCAGCGGAAGAGAATATGCAGGAAAGCCCTGCCGCCACGGATGAAGCTGAAGAGGAAGCCGATACTTCCGATGAGGATGCCGCCCCCGAAGAGGCCGAAAGCAATGCCGAACCGATTGATATCAGCGCCGATGATCTGATCCCGCCGATACCTGAAGTCCCTGATCTGGAAAGCCTGCTGCCCAAGAGTGCAGAAGAGGCCTCCGCGGTGGCTAAAAAGGATGAACCTTCCCGCCCCGCCGGCTGCGGTGATGATCCGGCGGCCAATTCACCGAATTACGTCAGTGCTGACGATTTCTCGGGCTTTGTCATTTCAGGCATGATCAGTGACATCGAACTTTTCGTTAAACTGGTCGAAGAATTTGATCGCCCCCAGCGTCAGGTCCTGATCGAAGTCTTCATGATCAATGTCGTCAAGGATTTCAGCCGCAAGCTTGATCTCAGCTTCCAGACCGATGCGCTGGCAGGAAACCTCGCCGATACCGATGGCTTCTTCCTGCGGCGTGATCTGACGGCCCTCGCCACCAACGCGACCTCGGCCAATCCGGGCGGCTTTGTTTCCGGGCTGATTTCACCCAACCTGCAGGTGCAGGCACTGGTTGATTTCATCGAAACCAACGATCTGGGGCGGACCATTTCAAGCCCGACGATCCTTGTCGAGGAAGGTGGCTCGGCGTCGGTGACCCGCACCAACAGCAAGCCCGTGACCCGCAACAGGGTTTCCACGGTTCTTGACGGCAACAACAACCCGGTTGCCACGACAACGCAGGAAACCGTTGAGGTTGAGGCGTCGTTCGAGCTGAACGTTTCGGATATCGCTGTCAACCCGAACAACAACAATGTCACCGTGTCGTTCCAGCTCAGCGATGCGTCTTTCGAGACGACGCTGGCAAACGTGACAGATACCACCGGTCAGACCCGCGACAATATCGAAACTAAGTTCGTCGCCGCCCCGGGTGATGTGATCGTCATGGCCGGGCTTTACAAGCAATCCGATTCCGTTGCCACAACAGGACTGCCGGGCACAACCACATCCGGGCTGCCGACAGCGTTCCTGCTCGGCGGTGAGGATAATGTCGGCAACAAAATCGAGGAAATGATCATTCTGATGGCACCGACGGTGATCGAACCTGAGATCGGCAAGTACACACCGAACTCGGCCTTGCCACCATTGACAAGGGTGACAACCGAATGACGGGATCAGGCGTATTTACGGGCTTTTTCAAACAGGGCGCGGGATTCGCTGACGTAGACATCCGCCGTGATATGGCCGGTGTTATACAGTTCCTTGAGCGCCAGCATTTCGCCTTCAATGGCCGCCAGCGGTTCCAGTGCCTCGGTGGCGGGTGCCGCGGCCTTCTTTTTCTTCTTCAGAAAAACAAAACCTTCACCCTTGGAGGGCTTGCCGGCAGTCTTTTTCTTGTAGAGGAAACCGAAAACCTTGCGGTCCGTTTTGGCTATGGGGGCTTTTTCCGCTTTCTCATTTTTCGGCTCAGCTTTTTTGGCAGGCTTGGCGGCCTTGCCTTCAGGCTTCTTCAGCAGCAGAAGGATGAGCGCCATGACCAGCAGCAGGGCCGAAATCCCCAGCCCCATCAGCACCAGCAGTACCTTGGCTGCGCTGAACTCAACACCGAAGATGCTGTAAAGCAGGTCAATCGTGTAGGCAACCGCCGAAAGGATGAAGTTTTTTATCATCGTTACCACTGGCTCTTTCGCGGGTTAAATGCTCGCGTCCCTTTCACCGCCCTCCTCCGGAAGGGCAATTCATCCTATCTAACAGCCCTTTATCCTGCAAGGCAAGCGTGCCATGGCTGAGACGCTCGCACAATTTTCAAAAATTCTGAAAGGTGTCGGCGGGCGCCCCGATACACTCGTGGCCGTAAAAGTTCACCTGCAGGCGGTCTCACTGGTTGAATTGCGCTTTGCCAATGACCGGATCGATGTCATCACCCTGCATTCGGTGAGCCTGCCCCGGTTGGTGGATTTCAAAAATATTCAGCGCAGCCAGGATATGATTGCCGACGCCATCCGGTCGATCAAGGATGAGATTAATCTGACAGCCGTCGATGCCGCCATCAGCCTGCCCGGCGGGATCGTTCAGGTGCGGATCATCAATCTGCCGTTTATGAGCGCCAAGGAACTCGCGAAAGAAGCCAAAGATATCGAATTCTGGATCGAGACTGAGCCCGATCTGGGTAAATACGATAACCCTTACGTCAATTACCAGGTTCTGGTGTCGTCGGAAAACGATGATCTGACCCGGGTGCTTCTCTGCTATGCCGAAGAGAGCCTGATCCAGCCATGGATTGATATCGTGCTGGCATCGCATCTCAACCCTGTTTTCGTTGAAGCCGACAGCCTGTCGCTCGTCAATCTGCGCCATGCGACGCTGCCCATTGATGAACAACGGCAGGGCCAGGTGGTTGTCCAGCTCAGTTACAACACCTGCCAGGTGATCGCCTTTGAACGCGATAAGATCCACCAGCTGAAACTGGAGATCAGCGAGTTTGATCTCGTGCTGCTCGATCAGGCGGAAGAGGCCGGAAAACTTGATGGTGAATTCTGGGACGAAGTCGGCGGTCGGGTCACCAATGTTATCAAGCAGTCACTGCTTTATTTGCAGGAAGAACAAGATTTCCAGCCGTTTTCGGTGGTCTATCTGGTGTCTGAATATTCGCGCTGCCGCAACATCACACCGCTGCTCGACAAACACCTTGATCTGGCCCCGCTGACGCTCTGGGATCCCTTGCAGACGCTCAGTTTCACGCGGGATGTGTCAAAATTTGCCGAGACCTATGAAAACCCGTCGCTGCTGGCCTCGGCCATCGGTGTGGCGATGCAGCGGCTTAATATCTATGGCGAGCGCAAAAAGACGATCATGGACGTCAATATGCTGCCGAATGAGGGAACCTTGCGCCGCAACCGCCAGTATTCCGTGATCTCAACAACCCTGGCCCGGGCACTGGTGGCATCGATACTGTTACTTGGCGTCTGGACCGGCGGCATGGTTATCCCGCAGTATCTCGAAAGCCAGCGTGTCAGCCGGAACGTCGAAAATATCCGGAATGATGCGGAACGGATCACCGCCCAGCTGGAAGGGGCGACTGCCGCGCTCAAGGAAGCCGGACGCAACATTGACAGGATGCGCCGGGTGCGGAACCCGTCAGGCAAGACTTTTCTCATGGAAACCCTCCCCGATCTGATGCCGGAAGGGGCTGAACTGGCGAAAATGACGATCAGTGAATCCAACAAAATCGAAATCGCCGGGTTTGCGCGCAACAGCAAGGCGATCTTCTTTTTCCAGAACGAGCTGGCGGCCAGCGGCCTGGTCGAGGGAATCACGGTCAACACTTCCGATGAAGAAGACCTGATCGGGTTCAATCTCTCAGGGACATTGGCGAACGTCGAATGATGAGGTTTTTCAGAAAGAGGCCACCGATGCCGCCCCCTCAGCCCCCTGCCACAACAGGGTCCGGCGATATGGCGGCTACGCTGACAGCCTCCAGCCTCGCCGATGACAGCCGCAGGCTGCTTGCCGATATTGCGGATAAAATGTCCCATTCAGGCAGCCCTGATCTGGGGGAGATGGTGCAGGCAAGCCGCCGCACGGCAAGCCAGCGTATGCTGCGGCTGGTGGATGAGCTGAACCGGCGGCTGTTCCCGCATCGCTATGATACCAAACCCGAAAGCACCGATACATCAGCCCTTGTCCGCAGCCTGCAGGAACAGCTGAAATCCCGTCCGGCCCCGTCTCTTGATGCCGTGGCCGAAACGAAATTCGACGCCGCCCCGGAACAAGTCACCCCCGCCCCCGAAGCAAAACTTGGCGGCGAAACCAAACCCGAACACGCATCACCGGAAGCCCTGAGCAACCCGTTCTCGCTGGTCAATATTCAGCGCGGTGCGGCCCGTGGTGCGGTGATGACAACAACCACGACGACCACCGAACAGGGCCGGTCATCGGTACAACGCAAAGGCCAGAAGCAGATCGAGCGTGCAACGGTCTCCTACAAGAAGAAACTGGTTCAATTGCGGTTTTCGCGGCGGCGATATTTGCGCGATTACCGGGGCACCAACCTGCTGACGGTGATCCTGCTCTTTATCGTCCTGCTCAGCTTCAACATCGGCACGGTTTTTACCAATGTCAGTGTGTTAATTCCCCAGACAGTCGATAACAGGCGGGCCGGTGAGGAAAGCCAGACTTTCCTGCGGCAGATTGATCGTGATCAGCCGAAACTCGCTGCCCTGCTCAGCCGCCGCCAGAAAATGAATGCCGAAGTCGAAGAGGTGCTGCAGGATTTCGACACAGTCTCGGAAATCCGTGAAGATTTCGCCAATTTCATCACGCTGCTTGATGACAACCCGGGGATCAACCTGGTCAGCCAGCAGATCAACGAAACCGGGGGTGATCTGCCTGATGTATCCGTGGTTGCTGTCAGCCTTGAACTCGAAACCAGTTTCCTGCTCTGGCTGAGACTCCGCAACAAGATGCTGCGCGAAATCGGTGAGATCAATATCACCGATGAAGTAATCATCGCTCCACCGGGTGTCCCGCAGATCAATATCAGCGTGTCCTTCTCAAAACCGGGGAGGACAAAATGACCCCGGCACGGAACAGGCGTTTGCCAAATTTTCTTTATCCGGCCCCGATGTTGGATTACAAGAAAACCATGATCGGTTTTCGTTTCTGGTGTTGTTTGTGGGTGGTGCTGATCCCCGTCTTCGCGGGCATGGCGATAGACCCTGTCCGGGCCGATGGGCTGGAAAACACGGCCCCGCCGGAAGTACTTGATATCGATGATCCCTTCTCGCGTGATCTCAAACGAGCGGCTGAAGATGCCACCGGCGGGCTCAGTTTCGGCAGTGACGGCCTGACGGTCAACGAAGAAGAGGAAACCGGCCGTGAATTGCTCGGCCGCGAAAGCCGGATCGCCCTGATCGCCAACAAATACCGGGTGATGGGCGTTGCGGTATCACGCAAGCAGGACCAGAACCAGATTTATGTGAACGTCAAGGAAGACCTTGTCCCGGGGGCAAAACCGCTGATGAATTATCTGCGGATCGGCTCGCATGACACGATCGATGAGGCCCGCCAGCAGGCGATCAACATCAAGGCATCCTACACCACGCTGCTCGATGCGGCGTTCATCATCAGGCAGAACCCCTCTTCCAGCATTGTTGATCTTGATATCGGGCCGTTCCGTGAAATCAGCCACGGCGAACGTTATTGCGATATGCTGCTGGCATCGACCTTCGGGCTGGTCTCGGATTGTTATGTCGTTCAGGAATTCCCGGGAATCGAGCCTGTTGAAAGCTTCACCTCCACCGCCATGATGCGGTTTTCTGCCGATGCCGTGGATAATGTCGTTCAGGACACCACGGTTTTTGATCTGCCCGCTGCCGCCGATCAGATCATCACCGTCCGAGAGGGTGATACCATCGGCACAGGCACGACCCAGGTGGTCAAGATCATGGATACCGGGATGATGGTGGTTGATGAAATCGGTACCGTTGTCAGGCTGCCACTCGTCTTCATTCCCGAAGATGCCTATGTTGAGACGACCGAAGAGCCGACGGCCCTGCCGACGATCCCGCTCCCTGATGGCGGCTCGGAAGATGATGGCCCGCCTGTCATTCAGGAAGAAACACGCACTGCAGCAGATATCCTGCTCGATGAGAACTAGGGAAAATCAGCGCCCATGGCAGCCTATAATGATGAAGTTGGTGATAAGGTCATTCGCGTTTTGCAGACAGCAAACCGTATTGATACAGCACAGATTGCCGAAATCAGAAAGGAAGACCCCAACGCCAAGCCCGGGACCATTCTTGAAAAACTGGTTCGCAACAAGGCTGTCGAGGAAGATGTTGTCCAGACCGTGCTGTCACGGGCCTATGCGATCAGGCGCCTCAATATTGATGGCAACGGCATCGACAGTCGTGCCGTCTCGCTGATCCCAAAAGATATCATCGACAAAAACAGGGCGATGCCGTTTGCCGTCGAAGG
>JBMHCY010000123.1:0-41730 GCA_049889655.1 Puniceispirillales bacterium (SeqCode) | reverse complement strand
GCCTGGAAGAGCAAAAGCGCGGGCCCGCCGTGGCGATGGCCGGGATGATGGCACAGGGCGGCTGGGGCTGGGCACCGTCGGTACTGGCCGCTCTCGGTTCAGGGATGCCGCCGCCGGGGCCGCCGGACAGCATGGCCGGGGCGATCTGGACACGCCTGCCCGAAAATCCGCAGCCGCCACCGGCTGCCGAACCGGGGGCTTTTGCCATCACCGTCAGCGAGGTCGAACAGCGGCTGGCGACGATGCTAGGGCGCAAGGCTGAAATCCGGCCGGGGCAGAAATCCTATGCCGCGAGCCTGACCCCCGCCTTTGATACACCGCGACAGGATCACGGCCCGGCAGTGGTGCTCGCCGAGGCGGGAACGGGCACCGGCAAAACCCTTGGCTATCTGGCCCCGTCGACGCTGTGGGCGGAAACCAACAAGGCCCCGGTCTGGGTCTCGACCTATACCCGCAGCCTTCAGCATCAGGTGGTGGAGGAAATGGGCCGGTTCTACCCCGATCGCGAAGAACGCGACCGCAAGGTGGTTGTCCGCAAGGGACGCGAGAACTATCTCTGCCTGCTCAACCTTGAAGACGCGCTCGAGACTGCCCGGGCCAACCCCCGCTATGCCACCGCCCTCGGGCTGATGGCACGCTGGGCGGAAGCTCATCCCGAAGGTGATCTGACAGGGGCCGGTTTTCCGGCCTGGCTCGTTGATTTGCTCGGCTATGGCCCGACCATGGGGCTGGCAGACAGGCGCGGTGAATGTATCCATTCCGCCTGCCGCCACTACAGCAAGTGTTTTGTGGAAAAATCTCGGCTGCGATCACGCGAGGCCGATATCATCGTCGCCAATCACGCGCTGGTGATGATCACCGCCGCGATGGCCGCGCTGGTGCCCGACGGTGAGATCGGCACCACCCCCACACGCTATGTCTTCGATGAGGGCCATCATGTCTTCGATGCTGCCGACAGTGCCTTTGCGACAGCGTTCAGCGGTCAGGAAACCGCTGACCTGCGGCGTTGGATCCGCGGCCAGGAAGGCCAGCGCAAAAGCCGTGCCCGGGGGCTCAAACGCAGGCTGGAAGATATTCTGGCCGGCGAGCCGGAAGCCCTTGCCGATCTCGATGCTGTTATGGAAGCCGCCAAGATCCTGCCCGCCACAGGCTGGCGGCAGCGGCTCAGCGAGCACGCCCCTGATGGCCCTGTCGAGACGTTTCTCTATCAGGTGCGGCGGACCATCCATGATCGCGTGTCTTCGCCGGAAAGTCTCTACAACCTCGAATGCAGTGTCTATCCCCTTGATGAGGAGATGGCCTCAATGGCACTGGGGCTGGCGGTGGCAATTAACGAAATGGTCAAGCCGCTGGAACGGCTGGCGGCACGTCTCGGGCGGATGCTGGCCAGCGAGGCGGACACGCTCGACAGTGCCAGCCGCAACCGGCTTGAGGGCGCCGCACGGGGGCTGACCCGGCGGGCTGCCGGGCCGCTGGCATCGTGGCGGCATCTGCTCACCGATATTGCCAGCGGCGATATCAACCCGGGTTTTGTTGACTGGATGGAAGCAACACGGCGCAATGGTGAAGATACCGATATCGGCATCCACCGCCATTATCTTGACCCGGCGGAACCGTTCAGCCGGGTGGTGCTGGGCTCGAGCCACGGGGCGGTGATCACCTCGGCGACGCTCACTGACCGGTCTGATGCCAGCAGCGAAACCCCGGTGGAAGAAGACTGGATGCTGGCCGATGCGCTGACAGGGGCGGTGCATCTGCCGAACCCCGCCACCCGTTCGGCTGTCGCCTCACCGTTTGATTATGCCAGCCAGACAAGGGTGATGATCGTCACCGATCTTGCCCGTGATGATCCGGCACAGACAGCCGCCGCCATGGCGAGGCTGATGCAGGCTTCCGGCGGCGGCGCGCTGGGCCTGTTCACCGCGATCCGCCGGTTGCGCGAGGTTTATCCTGATCTGGCCGCCGCCCTCGAGGATGCCGGGCTGCCGCTCTATGCCCAGCACGTTGATGCCATGAACCTCCAGACGCTGCTGCAGATTTTCCGCGAGGACCGGTCGTCCTGCCTGTTGGGGACCGATGCTGTCCGTGATGGCATCGATGTGCCTGGCGAGGCCCTGCAGCTGATCGTCTTCGACCGTGTGCCCTGGCCACGGCCCGATATGCTCTACAAGGCCCGGGGCGAGCATTTCGGCCGTCAGCGCTGGGCCGACCGGGCGACCCGGATGAAACTGCGCCAGGCTTTCGGACGGCTGGTACGGCGCGGCGATGATCGCGGGGCCTTCATCATGCTGGACAGCCGCCTGCCCTCGCGGATGCTGAGCGCCTTCCCCCCCGGTGTGCCGGTGCGGCGCTGCGGGCTGGCTGAGGCCATTGCTGAAACACGCGCGTTTCTAAACCCCTCCTAAGATTTGCTTTTAAGCCTAAATGGCGTATGATTTGCCCATTATTCAACGCAAGGGGGGATGCACCCCCTTTCGCGAACAAGAAGGAAACATCAATGTCTGCATTCACCCTTACCCCTTCACCGACATTGGCCGCCACCCTGATCGGCGCACCTGCCCGGTCGGCGCTGGTATCGCTGTTGCTTGTTCTGGGCGGATCCCTGCTGATCGCAGCCTCGGCACAGATCGCTTTCCGCCTGCCGTTCTCGCCGGTACCGATCACCGGCCAGACTTTTGCCGTGCTGATGGTCGGCATGGTTCTGGGGTCTCGCCTCGGGGCCCTGGCGGTGATCGCCTATCTTGCTGAGGGCATCTTTCTGCCTGTCTTTGCCGAGTTCCGCACCTGGGCCCATCCCTTCACCCTGTGGACGGCGGGCTATCTGTTTGGCTTCATCGGTGCCGCCTGGCTGACTGGCTGGCTGGCAGAACGCGGCTGGGATCGCCGCCCGCTTTCCACCGCTGCGGCGATGGTGCTGGGCAATGTCGTCATCTATATTCCGGGGCTCATGTGGCTGGGTTATATGTATGCCGCCAATACCGATTTCGCTGGCACGGCACTGCTTTCGGTTGTCGCCATGAAGGGCTTTGTGCTGTTTCTTGTCGGTGACGGGCTGAAACTGGTTCTGGCCATGGTGGCGTTTCCGGCAGCCTGGCGGTGGCTCCAGCAAAGCCGCTGATCGCCCCCATTTCCGCCTATAAAAAAAGGCCGGGATCGCTCCCGGCCTTTTCTTTTGTTCTGATGGTGGTGTGGCTTAGAAGCCCATGCCACCCATACCGCCCATGTCCGGGGCACCGGCAGGGGCAGCAGCCTTCGGTTCCGGCAGCTCACCCACCATGGCTTCGGTGGTGATCAGCAGACCGGCAACGGAAGCGGCGTTCTGCAGCGCCGAACGGACAACCTTGGTCGGGTCGATGACACCGGCCTTGATCAGGTCTTCGAAGACACCAGTCTGAGCGTTGTAGCCTTCGGTATCCTTTTTGCCTTCGAGCAGTTTGCCGACGATCACGGCACCATCGGCACCGGCGTTATCAGCAATCTGACGGGCCGGAGCCTGGATGGCACGGCGGACAATGTTGATCCCGACATTCTGGTCTTCGTTGTCACCGGAGAGGTTTTCGAGGTTGGCGATCGCCTTGACGAGAGCAGTACCGCCCCCGGGAACAATGCCTTCTTCGACAGCGGCGCGGGTGGCGTGCATGGCGTCATCGACGCGATCCTTACGCTCCTTCACCTCAACTTCGGTGGCCCCGCCGACGCGGATCACGGCAACACCGCCTGCCAGTTTGGCCAGACGTTCCTGCAGCTTTTCACGGTCATAGTCGGAGTTGGTTTCCTCGATCTGAGCACGGATCTGGTTGCAGCGTGCCTGGATCTGGTCCTTGTCACCGGCACCATCAACGATGGTGGAGTTTTCCTTGGTGATCTCGACGCGCTTGGCGGTGCCGAGCATATCGATGGTCACGCTGTCGAGCTTGATGCCGACTTCTTCGGAAATCACGGTGCCGTTGGTCAGGATGGCGATGTCTTCGAGCATGGCCTTACGGCGATCGCCGAAGCCCGGTGCCTTGACAGCAGCAACCTTAAGGCCGCCACGCAGACGGTTCACCACGAGAGTGGCCAGAGCTTCGCCTTCGATGTCCTCGGCGATGATCAGCAGGGGACGGCCGGACTGAACAACCTTTTCGAGGATCGGCAGCATTTCCTGCAGATTCGACAGTTTCTTCTCGTGCAGCAGAATGTACGGCTCTTCCAGAACAGCCTTCATCTTGTCGCCATCGGTGACAAAATACGGCGAGAGATAGCCGCGGTCGAACTGCATGCCTTCAACAACATCCAGCTCGGTATCGAGGCTCTTGGCTTCCTCGACGGTGATGACACCTTCATTGCCGACCCTTTCCATGGCCTGGGCAATCATGCCGCCAATTTCGCTTTCGCCATTGGCGGAAATCGTCCCAACCTGAGCGACTTCTTCAGAGGTGGTGATTGCCTTCGACCGGGAGGCCAGGGTTTCAACAATGTTGTCGACAGCCAGATCAATCCCGCGCTTGAGATCCATCGGGTTCATGCCGGCAGCAACAGCCTTGGAGCCTTCCTGGGCGATCGCCTGGGCCAGAACAGTGGCGGTGGTGGTGCCATCGCCGGCCATGTCATTGGCCTTCGATGCCACTTCACGGACCATCTGTGCGCCCATGTTTTCAAACTTGTCCTTAAGCTCGATATCCTTGGCGACCGTTACACCGTCCTTGGTGATCCGGGGAGCGCCGAAAGCCTTTTCGAGAACGACGTTACGACCTTTCGGCCCGAGGGTGACCTTGACCGCATTAGCAAGCGTATCAACACCACGCATCATGCCAGCGCGGGCATCTGAACCAAATTTTACATCCTTGGCAGCCATGTGCTTAACCTTTCCATATTGAGTTACGTTGGGGGAACGGGCTTATTCCATGATGCCCATGATGTCGGATTCCTTCATAATGAGGTATTCCGTGCCATCAATCTTGACTTCGGTCCCGGACCACTTGCCGAACAGGACAGTGTCGCCTGCCTTGACATCAAGGGCGACAACCTTGCCGCTCTCGTCGCGTGCGCCCGAACCAACAGAGACAACCTTGCCCTGCATTGGCTTTTCCTGAGCTGTGTCGGGGATGATAATGCCAGATTCGGTCTTTTCTTCGCTTTCCATTCGCTGAACCAGAACGCGATCGTGAAGAGGCTTGAATTTCATGCCTATCCTCCTGAATATGTTAACAATGTATCAGCAATAATCCGGTATGTTGGCACTCACACCGGATGAGTGCTAATGACTCACAGGGTGCATATGCTCCTTTGTGGGCCCAGCGTCAAGGCTTGGCGGCAAATTATTTCAATTAAGATCGGCAAAAACGCTTCAATTCGCCACGCCCCGGGGTGGGGTTTGGCTCTTTTCGATCAGCAGCAAAAGCGTTAAGACAGAATAATGGATACCGCCATGACCACACATGTAACGTCGAAGGGCGGCGAGAATACAGCCGTCATCACCTGGCTTTTCACGGTTGCCGCGATGGTTTTCGCCATGGTGGTCGTGGGCGGCATTACCCGGCTGACCGGCAGCGGCCTGTCGATGGTGGAATGGCGTCCGCTGATGGGCATTCTGCCGCCGCTGTCTGATGCGGAATGGATGCGTGTCTATGATCTCTACCGGCAGTCGCCGGAGTTTATTCATATCAACACCCATATGGGTGTCACCGAATTCAAGACGATCTTTTTCTGGGAATATGTCCACCGTGTGCTCGGCCGGATGATCGGGCTCGCCTACGCGCTGCCGCTATTTTATTTCGCCCTGCGCCGTCAAATCCCTTCCGGCTACGGGCTGCGGTTTCTGCTGCTGCTGGTGCTGGGCGGCATGCAGGGGGTGATCGGCTGGTGGATGGTGAAATCCGGCCTCGCCGAGGACCCGGAAGTCTCGCAGTATCGGCTGGCGGTTCACCTGTCGATGGCTTTGCTGATCCTCTCGGCGCTTCTCTGGACGGCACTTGACCTCAAGGAAGGTCGCCGCGGCTGGCCCGGGGGGCATGCCGCCGGGGTGCTGGCGGTACTGGCAGTAACGATCGTCGCCGGGGCGTTTGTCGCCGGCATGGATGCGGGCAAACTCTATAATGAATATCCCCTGATGGGCGATGGTTTCGTGCCTGTCGAATACGGTGAGGAGGGTCACCTTGATGCGTTTGAAAACCCGGCCTCGGCACAGTTCCACCATCGTCTGCTCGCGCTGCTGGTGGTGGCCGGGGTGATCAGCCTGTGGCGGCGGGCCATCCGGTCAGGGGTTGCGATCCGCGGCCATGCCATGGCGGCGGCGGTTGCCGGTCAGTTCATCCTCGGGGTGGCAACGCTGCTCTATGCCGTTCCGGTCAATCTCGGGGTGCTGCATCAGGCCGGGGCTGCGACACTTCTGGCCAGCGTTATCTGGTGCCTGCACGGGCTCGCGCGCAAGGCCTGACAAACACTCTCTTGCGCCCCTGATCAGGATTGCGGTTTCGGCGGTAACTGGCGGCGGATATGCAATTCGCGCAGCTGCTCATCACCAACTTCCGACGGGGCGGCCATCATCAGATCTTCGGCCCTGCCGTTCATCGGGAAGAGAATGATCTCGCGGATATTCGGCTCATCGGCAATCAGCATGACGATCCGGTCAATCCCCGGGGCAATACCGCCATGGGGCGGGGCCCCGTAACGGAAAGCGTTGATCATGCCGGGGAATTTGTTGTCGACAACCTCAGGCCCATAGCCAGCGATCTCGAACGCCTTGTACATGACCTCTGGCAGATGGTTCCGGATCGCCCCGGAAGACAGCTCAACACCGTTACAGACCAGATCATACTGCCAGGCCTTGATATCCAGCGGGTCCATCGTCTCAAGGGCTTCCAGCCCGCCCTGCGGCATCGAGAACGGGTTGTGCGAGAAGATGATTTCACCGGTGGTTTCATCCTGCTCGAACATCGGGAAATCAACAATCCAGCAGAACGCATAGCCACCGGAACGAAGCTCACGTTCATCGGCAATCCGAACCCGTGCCTTGCCGGCAAGGCTGGCCGCCTCAGCTTCCTTGGCGCAGGCGAAGAACACAACATCGCCATCGTCAAGGCCAAGTTCCGCCTTCAGCCCGAGGGCCTTGTCTTCACCGAGAGCCTTGGCAACAGGGCCGCGGGCCTCACCTTCAGCGAAGATGATATAGCCCATCCCCGGGGCACCTTCACCCTGGGCCCAGGCATTCATGCGATCCGCCACTGACCGGCTGCCACAACCGGGGCCCGGAACAGCCCGGACAACAGCGCCTTTTTCAATGGCATTGGCAAAAATCGAAAAGCCGGAGCCGCGGAAAGTTTCCGTGACATCACTGATCTCAATGGGAATCCGCAGATCGGGCTTGTCCGTCCCGTATTTCAGCATGGCATCGGCAAAGGTGATGCGCTGGAACGGAGTGGTGACCTGCTGGTCGGTAAATTCTTCAAAAACCCCGCCGATCACCGGTTCGACAGCCGCGAAAACATCATCCTGTTCGACAAAGCTCATCTCCAGATCAAGCTGGTAGAACTCACCGGGGCTGCGGTCGGCCCGGCTGTCTTCATCCCGGAAACACGGGGCGATCTGGAAATAGCGATCAAAGCCGGAGACCATGATCAGCTGCTTGAACTGCTGCGGGGCCTGCGGCAGGGCATAGAACTTGCCGGGGTGCAGCCGTGACGGCACCAGGAAATCCCGCGCCCCTTCAGGCGAAGAGGCGGTCAGGATCGGTGTCTGAAACTCGGTGAAGCCGATCTCCACCATGCGCCGCCGGATCGATTGGATCACCGATGCGCGCAGCATGATATTGGCGTGCGGACGGGACCGGCGCAGATCAAGATAACGATAGCGCAGCCGGGTTTCCTCACCGGCATCTTCATCGGAATTGACCTGAAGCGGCAGCAGCTCAGCCGATGACTGAATGGTATAGGTATCGATACGCACCTCGACCTCACCTGTCGGCAGGGACGGGTTGATCGTCTCTTCGGTGCGCTTGACCACCTCACCGGTGATCGTCACGACCGATTCATTGCGGGTCTCTTCGACAGCGGCAAACATTGGATCGGAACTGTCGACCACGCACTGAGTGATGCCGTAATGATCCCGCAGATCGATAAAAACAAGCTGGCCGTGATCCCGTTTGCGATTGATCCAGCCGGAAAGGCGAACAGTAGTGCCAACATCGCCGACGCGAAGATCGGCACAGGTATGGGTACGGTAAATATGCATCATCATCTCTGTCGATCAGGTGGATTGGCGCGAGTATGCACGGCTGGCAAAGATTTACAAGTGAACATTACGACCGGCGGCGGCCGCGACGGCTGGTGCGCCCCGGCTTCGGCTGATCCGTATCAAGACCGGCCCAGGGCTGGCCGAGTTCAGCCACCAGACGGGCTTCATCCACCGGTCCCCCGGGCGGGGTTTCGTCAAGTGCCTGGCGCATGGCGGCAATGTGGTCGGGTGTTGTCCCGCAACAGCCACCGATCACCCTGATCCCGGCGTCGCGGGCCAGCACGGCATAGCGGGCCATGAGCGCGGGCGAGCCGTGATAGTGGATATCCCCATCGATATATTCCGGAATGCCGCAATTGCCCTTGGCGATAAGCGGCACTGTTGCCGCCCCGGCCATGATCCCCATCGAGTGCATGAGTTCGGCCGGGCCGACACCGCAATTTGCCCCGGCTGCCACGACACCCCGGGCGGAGACATGGGCCACGTAATCATCAGGGCTGACCCCCATCATCGTCTTGCCGGCGGTATCAAAGGTCATCGTGGCCGCCACCGGCAGGCCGGTACTGCGCGCCGCCTCAAGGGCAGCATCAACTTCTTCAAAGGATGAGATGGTCTCGATCCAGAGCAGGTCGACCCCGCCCTCGGCCAGGGCCTCCGCCTGTTCGGTGAAGGCGGCACAGGCCGCGGCATGGTCGAGCACCCCGAGGGGGGCGAACAGTTCTCCGCTGGGACCGATCGATCCGGCAACAAGCGCCTCATCTCTGCCAGTTTCATCGGCATGGGCCTTCACGGCCTCACGGGCGAGGCTGGCGGCTTTACGGTTGAGGGTGCCGACCTGATCTTCCGCCCCGTGCAGTTTGAGCCGGTAGGATGTGCCGCCAAAGGAATTGGTCAGGATCAAATCCGACCCGGCCGCCAGAAAGCGACGGTGGATTTCAAGCACGCGCTCCGGATGTTCGATATTCCACAATTCCGGCGGGTGGCCGGTTTCCAGCCCGAGGGCAAAATAATTCGTTCCCGTGGCACCATCAGCGAGCAGAAAGGATTTTTCCTCAAGATATTGCTGGAACCGGTTCATCTCAGAAAGCAGCACGGCGGCTGGGGCGACGGCGGCGGCCGGTGCGTTCCGCCCGCCGGTCTTTCAGCTGTTCAAGCATCTGCAGCCGCGACGTATCATCAAGGCGCGGCCAGGATGCGATTTCCTGACGGGTGCGGTAACAGCCGAGGCATTCGCCCGTTGCCGGATCAATCTGGCAAATACTGATACAGGGTGAGGGAAGCGATGCCATCGTTACCATTGGGCCTCATGCGGCTTGATCTTCATTGGCACCATTCCGCATGGCTGCATCAAAAATGTCAATCATTTCGTTGAGATCAGCATTGGCCGGGGCTGTTACCAGTGGGCCAGTGCGGGTGATGGCATCACCGGCATCACCGGGGCCATAGCCGAGCTCGGCAATCATCGACACGGCAGAGCCGATCACCAGCGCCGGCGCATCTTCACGCAGGAAGGCATTGATAACACGCTTACCGTGAGCATCGTTGAGCAGCAGCGTCGTGTGGCGGTCACCATCGGGAATGACAACGCCGTCGTAATCAACCGCAAGCGTTTCCGCCAGCGCCGCATCCACCGGATAGGACAGCCCCCATGTTTCCCCTGACCAGCCGTTGGTGACGCCATTATCCCGCGAGACGATCTTGACGCTGGCCCCGGCTTCGCTGAGGCTCCGCTGCAGGGTCACAAAAGGCTGTTCGTCGAAACCGCTGCAGACAACAAGGGCGATGGTCTTTCCGGAAAGGGATGATGGCATAAGCTACTCCTCTGCGATGACAGCAGGATGCGTCAACGCTTTGATCAAATCATGTGGCGAGATGCCGGTAATATAGGGTTGTTTTTCCTGATCAGCAAGCCGCCCGGGGCAAAAAACCTCAGGAAATGCCGCGCAAACCGCGAAAACGCCAGCGACTGATCGCCGCAACAGACAGAAACACCCCCAGCGGCAGGATCATCTGCAACCCGGTGGCCACCCCCAGCGGCTGCCGCCCCGCCCCCGTCGCCAGCGTCACCGCCTCGACCGTCAGGGTGATGACCTTCGCGTTGCCGGCAAAGATCGTCGGCAGATAGAGAGCGGATGAGACAGAAAACCCCACCGCAAAGGCAGTCAGGATCGGCGTCAACAGCATCGGCAGGCGCACCCGGAAAAGCCGCTGCCAGCGTGACTGGCCAAGGCTGGCCGCCAGGATCAGCGTCGGTTCGGGAAACGCCCGCCAGGCCGGGGCCAGTGCCAGCCAGACATAGGGGAAAACAAACAAGAGATGCGCCCAGATGATCGCCAGCACAAGGCCATCAACCCCGAGCCAGAGCAGCACCACCTGCAGCCCGAACAAAAACCCGATCTGCGGGACAACCAGCGGCAGAAAGATGAGCCTTTCAAAAAGGCGCCCGGGCGGACGGCGGTATTCCAGCCAGATTACCGCCAGCAGTACCGCCAGCCCGGATGACACCAGACCGAGAAACAGCGATTGCAGGGTGATGATCCCGAGATCCCCGGAAAGCGCCATCCAGTAGCGCCCGGTGAGCGCCCGGGGCAGGCTTTCGGGAAACCGCCAGATGGCAGCGACAGACCAGATCAGCGCCGAGACCATCCCCATCACCGCGAGCAGAAAGGGCAGCATACCCGCTGCCGAAACAAGGGGGGTGATCAGCGGCCCCGCCAGAGCCCTGAAGCCGGGATGACGCTGGCCGCCCCGGGCAACCATCCCCCCCAGGACTCGGGCAAGACCTTCGAGACCGAGCATCACCCCGATCGCCCCGAGGCAGATCAGGCATTGCAGAACCGCCGCCGCGGAAGCCACGAACCGTCGCTGCAGATCAGGGTCCTGATACCAGTCGAGAATCCGTACTGCCAGCGGCGCCGGTGTCCCCGGGGCGAGCACCACCGCCATATCGATCACCGACAGCGAAAACACCAGCACGATGATCACCGGCAGACGCATCAGCGGCCACAGCTGGGGGATGATCACCATCACCCAGCCGCGCAGACGGCCATAGCCGAGACTGCGCACCACCAGCATCAGCCGGGCCGCATCAATCTGGCCGAGCGCCGCCAGCACCATCAGCACCAGAAACGGAATTTCCTTGGCCACCAGCCCGAGGACGAGCGCCAGACCGTGATCATCGGGCACAAGCGCAAAGGTTGGCGGGCGGTCAAATCCTGTCAGGGCAGGGGAGAGCAGCCGCATCAGCCAGCCGCTCGGTTGCAACAGAAAGAGAATCCCCACGGCAACCGTGACATGGGGCAGCGACAGCACCGGTGCCAGATACCGGCGCAGCCAGGAAAATCGTGCTGTGCCGAAAAACACCGCCGGCAGGATCAGGGCCATAACCGTTGCGATCAGCGTTGCCAGCACGCCGGTCAGGAGGGTTAGCCGCAGCGATCGCCAGAGCCCGGCCTCGGCAAGCATCAGGGTCATGGCCTCAACGCCAAAGGCCGTGCCGCCAAGAGGCGGGAAAAACCCCAGTGCCGGCAGCACCGCCCCCGCCAGCCCGGCCATCACCGGCAGGCCGATCACCGCGATGATAACGGCTTTCAGCATGGCAGGCCTAGCCGCCGCTGCCGTGACGCCTGATCCAGCCTTCCTCGATCAGCGGGATCCAGGATGGATGCGGCTCCGGCAGGCCCGGTGAGAGCCCCGCGGCAGAAAGCGTTGCGATACCCCGGGGCAGGGCGGTGAACATCGCCCGGGCCTCAGCATTAAGGCGCCTCATCGACAGCACGGTCGGATCACCCCAGATCTCAGGGTTGGCCTTGCGCGCCTGTGCCTCGGGCGACAGCAGGAAATCGGCAACTTTCATGGCAGCATCCGCAGCCCCGGTATTGAACGGGATGGCGACAAAATGGACATTCGAAATTGTCCCGCCCGCATGGATATAACTGCGCGTCGTTTCAGGCAGGACACCGGCTGCGATATTATTGGAAAACTCCGCCGGATTGAACGCCATGGCGATCATGATCTCGCGGTCACCCAGCAACTGCACCATTTCGGTATAATTGGCAGGATAGTGACGGCCACCCCGCCAGAGCGATGGTGTCACCTCATCAAGCCAGGCCCAGAGCGGGGCCAGCACGGCCTCGGTATCGGCCTCGTCCGCAGGCTGCTGGAGCACCGCCGCATCGGCCGCCACTTCGAGCAGCACCTGCTTGAGGAAGGTTGTGCCGACAAAATCCGGTGGCTGGGGAAAGGTGAAACGGCCCGGATTGGCCTTTACCCATGCCTGCAGGGCTGCTGCCGACCGGGGCGGAGAAGCCAGTTCCGCCGTATCATGGCCGAACACCAGCTGGGCCCGCCCCCAGGGGCTTTCCAGCCCGTCTGTCGGGGTGGCGAAATCAGTGATGATCCCGGGCAGTTCTGCCGCATCGGTATAGCCGAAATTCGGCAAATCAAAGGCCCAGCCGTTTTGCTGCAACAGCCCGTTGCGTTTCATCGAAGCGAAGTTCTCGCCATTGACCCAGATCAGATCAACGCTGCCATCGGTGGTTCTGCCTGCTGTCTTTTCCGCCAGAATGCGGCTGACTGCGGTGGCGGTATCCGTCAGTTTGACATGGCGCAGCGTGATCCCGTGGCGGGCTTGCATTTCATCCGCCACCCACTGGATATAGTCATTGATCGCAGGGGAGCCGCCCCAGGCATTGAAATGGACAGTCGTGCTGTCTGCCCGGGCCGGCAGCTGGGTGCTCAGAAGCACCATGATGGTGGTCAGGATGATGGCCTTGAGGGAATGCGTTTTCATCGGTGTCTCCGTTTCTTTTTCATCGCCGCCTTGAGGAGAAACACATTGATCAATGGAGATAAGAAAAGACGGTTCTGTCGGTTTGTTTGAACCTTCATTCATGTGGTTGAAATAGTTTATGCGGAAGAAGGCCACCCTGCCAACCCGTTTCCGATAAAGTCGTTTTCATGCAGTCGGTGAACATATGCCGAGCAAGGCGGTTTGGTCTGATATCCCTTGCACTTGTCTACCCTGTGCTCACCGGTTGCGGGGGCGGAGGTGGGGCACGCCCTGCTTCCGTCCCACCTCCGATCACCCCGCCTGGACTGCCCGGGCTTGATGAGGGTGCCGCCGCTGAACTGATCCGCGAGATCGATGGCGAAGGCACCGCCTGGATCGCCCTGATCGAAGCTGATGACGGCCGTTTCAGCCTGACCGGACGCGATACCGAAACCAATGATCTGCTGGCCAAACTGCCGGAGCCTGCCCGCGAAAGCAGCACCACCATCCCCACCCGCTATTCCCGCTATGCCTATTTCGAGGCGATCCTTTCAACAGGCATTGACCCGGGGCGTTACCTGCTCTGGGGGCGGCTGGCCGAGGACCTCTCGCCGGAGACGCTGGACTATACCATGCAGGGGATATGGACCTGCACCGGCTGCCGCGACGACGGCCGATTTATCCAGCATGAGGCCAGCGGCCGGATCAGCCTCACCCCAGGCAGCAGCGAGGGTGTCTTCACCTTTGGCGGAGCAGGTTTTGCGATGCGTGCCGATCTCAGCCTCGATAAATCAGGGCTGCTGCAGGAGGCAGGCCCAGCCAGCGTCAGTTTCAACAGCCTGCCGCAGGCGGTCGACCGGACACGCATCAGGGGCGGTGTTTTCGGCCCCCATGGCGAAGAGGCAGGC
This sequence comes from Puniceispirillales bacterium (SeqCode), assembly GCA_049889655.1. Lineage (GTDB taxonomy): Bacteria > Pseudomonadota > Alphaproteobacteria > Puniceispirillales > UBA1172 > UBA1172. Next base: position 27,837 of record JBMHCY010000123.1, on the reverse strand, counting down.
GTACTGTTTGGTATCAACGCCGAGACCAGAACCTTCAGCGGTGTCGCCCTCGGGGTAATCCAGGATTAATCGACGGGCGGCAACAGGCAGCGCAGATCGGCATCCGGGGTCATGCCGTCAAAATCAACATGGCAGACATTGCGATCATGGCGACGGCACCAGACCTGCAGGCCGCGATCGGTAAACCCGGCATCAAGGCGGCTGTAATCACGCAGTGAGGCCGCATCGGTGGAACCGGACATAAACTCTTCTTCACAGGCGGAACATACCAGCGGGGCCGTGATCCCGTAACGAAGCTGATCAATATTTTCCGGTGCGGCCATGACAGCGCCTCCCTTGCCGTGTAGCCCCTGATATGGACGCCGCAGGCAATTTCTCAAGGACTGGCATTGACCATTTACAACACCCCTCTTTCCCTGCCAAAAAGGAGTAATAGGCAGGAGGGTGATGGCCATGGAATCTGATGATCTGAAAGCAATCCGTGACGGTGTGGCAGCGATCTGCAACCAGTTTCCAGGGGCCTATTGGCGGCAATGCGACCGCGACCGTGCCTATCCCGAAGCTTTTGTATCAGCACTCAACGATGCCGGTTATCTGGCGGCCCTGATCCCCGAAGAGTATGGCGGTTCCGGGCTCAGCCTGCGGGCCGGGGCGGTTATCCTCGAAGAAATTCACCGCAATGGCTGTAACGCCGCCGCCTGCCACGCCCAGATGTACACGATGGGAACCCTGCTCCGCCATGGCAGCGATGCCCAGAAACAGCATTACCTGCCGCAGATCGCCAGTGGGGCTTTGCGCTTGCAGGCTTTCGGTGTCACTGAGCCGGGTTCCGGGACAGACACGCTTTCGCTGCAGACCACAGCAAAGAAGACCGCCGGGGGGTATGTTGTCAACGGCCAGAAAATCTGGACCTCGCGGGCGGAATATTCTGATCTGATGCTGCTGCTGGCCCGGACAACTCTGCGGGATCAGGTGGAAAAGCGCACTGACGGGCTTTCGGTTTTTCTGCTCAACATGAAAGACCATATCGGCAAAGGCCTGACGATCAGGCCAATCCGCACCATGATCAACCACGCCACCACCGAAGTTTTCTTCGACGATCTTGAGATTCCCGCAGACAGCCTCATCGGTGAAGAGGGCAAGGGCTTTCGCTATATCCTCTCGGGCATGAATGCCGAGCGGATACTGATCGCCGCCGAATGTATCGGTGATGCGAAATGGTTCATCGAAACGGCCACAGCCTATGCCCGGGAGAGGGTGGTTTTCGGCAACCCCATCGGCCGCAATCAGGGGATCCAGTTCCCCCTTGCCCGTGCTCATGCCCATATGCTGGCGGCTGAGGCGATCGTTACCCGTGCTGCCGAGACCTTTGATCAGGGGCGTGACCCGGGCGGTGAAGCCAACATTGCCAAGATGCTGGCCGCCGATGCCTCATGGGAAGCTGCCGAGGCCTGCCTGCAGACCCATGGCGGGTTCGGTTTTGCCGAAGAATATGATGTCGAACGCAAGTACCGCGAAGCCCGGCTCTATCAGGTGGCCCCGATCTCGACCAATCTCATTCTGTCCTATATCGCCGAGCATCTGCTGGGGCTGCCGAAATCCTACTGACGGCCGAACTGCTGGCGGATCGCCGCGCCATGCTCATCCTTTTCGGGAACAGTCTTGCCCGAGGCGGCCATGCCTTCCATCACCGCCCCCGGGGCGATGAGCCGTAATTCGCCCTCGCTGGTTCGGGTTTCGATAAACCGCGTCTGGGGATGGGCGATCAGATCATCGATTGAATTGAGCCGCCCGAACGCGATCCCGGCAGCGTGCAGCCTTGTGGCGACTGCATCCCGCTCATCACGGGCAAACGCCGCGATGATGATCGCATCAAGCTCACCGCGATGGGCAACGCGGTTGATGTTGCTGTCAAAGCGGGGATCGGTCACCAATCCCGCATCACCGAGCACATCTTCGGCGAGCCGCAGCCATTCGCGTTCGTTCTGGATCGACAACAGGATCATGCCGCCATCACCGCAGGGGTAGACCCCGTAAGGCGCGATGGTCGGATGATGCAGCCCCGGCCGCTTGATCGTCCGGCCGCCGTAATGATGCTGCAGATAAGGCACATTCATCCAGTCCGACAGGGCATGGAAAAGCGACAATTCGATTTTCCGCCCCCGGCCTGTTTTCGTGCGGGCATAGAGCGCCTGCATGATCGCCTGATGGGCAGTCATTCCCGCCGCGATATCACAGATTGACACACCGACACGGCCGGCTTCCTGAGGGCTGCCGGTAATCGCAGCCAGTCCACATTCAGCCTGAACGAGCAGATCATAAGCCTTCATCTGGCTGAACTCGCCGCTGCTGCCGTAACCGGAAATCGAACAGAGGATCAGTTTTTCGTGACGGGCGGCCAGATCATCAAGATCAATGCCCATGCGGTCGAACGCCCCGGGCATCAAATTCTGGATAAAGACATCGGCTTCCCCGATCAGGGATAGCAGCAGCTGGCGGTCGGCTTCGGTCTTAAGATCAAGGCAGATCGATTCCTTGCCGCGGTTGAGCCAGACAAAATAGGAACTCATGCCCTTGGCATCGGCATCATAGAGACGGGCGAAATCACCTTCCGGCCGTTCAACCTTGATCACCCGCGCCCCGGCATCGGCGAGTTTGACCGCCGCATAGGGGGCCGCCACCGCCTGTTCCACCGAAACCACCAATATGCCTTCAAGATCACCCGCCATCGCCATCATTCCCTTTGCTATCCTGATGCTGAACCCATCGTATCAGATTTTTGCCCCCCAGCGACCAAGGGTATAGCGGCTGGCCTCCTGACGGTCAAATGTCAGCGGTGTTGCGGCGGTGTCAGCCGCATCCCAGCCGATCGCCGCCAGCAGGGCCTCTTCATCCAGCAGTGCCGGTGGCCGGGCCGAAGGGTCACGTTCCTGCCAGTGTCCATCCCTGAACCGGCCATAGATCGCTGCTGTTTCCGGATTGGCAAAATCGATATCTGGGATTGATTGAAGACACTGGCGGAGAAAGGCGTAATCAGGCTCATAGCCGTGCTTCAGCGTATCCTCGGGGCGGCGGGCTTCGATATTGACCTCGCGGTAGCGGTCAATTCGGCTGAGACAGACCGGATCAAGGATCGTCATCGTGTTGTTGCAGCCAAAGGCGATTGTCTTCGGGTCTTCACCGAGGGGCACATCGTTATCCAGAAATTCGAAATGGACTGTTTTATCGGTGGTTGCTGTCCAAGAAAAAAACAGCTGCGGGATACCGGTATAGGCTTCGATATTGTGATAGAGCAGATCATCGACAGCCTTGTAACGCTGGGTTGTCAGCCCCCGTTGCCAGGCCCGTTCGACAGTTTCATGCGGCGGCGTGATGACAAAAAACAGAAACACTGTATCGCCAAAGCGGGTGAGCAGCGTGCTCTGGTAATCGCCGCCACTGTCGACCATGAAACTGTCAAAACGGAAGCGGTCGATAAGCAGATGCGGAACATCATCCTGTTCAGCCTTTTCCGCCATGTAGCGATCCAGTTTCTGATCAACCATCGCCAGTTCCTGGCCTGAGAGCATCCCGGCGTATTTGTAGTCCTCACCGAGGCTGTCATAGTCGAGCAGATACTTGCGCCAGTAATCCGGGCTGATCAGGGCGAAATCCTCCCAGCGGATGCCGAGGCTTTCCGCCAGCCGTCGCTGGTGCGGGCGGATCGTGCTCTTGCCCGCAGCCGAGGCCCCTTTGGTGTTCATGATGATCCGCTTTTCCGGTTTTGGCAGAAAACGGTAGCCTTCGGCGCGAGCCCCGGCTTCAAAATGCGGGGCGACTGCAGCCCGGATCATCCGTGGCCCGTAATCCTGACAAAAAACGGTGAGCGCCAACCTCACCAGCACCTCGTGATCCGCCCCCAAGCGTCCGCGATGGGTGAGCATCGCCAGCCCGACCTCAGCCAGTGCCGCATGGCAGCAGGCATCGATCGGGTCAGTGGCTGCCGCGGCGGCGTCGCGCCAGGCTTCGATCCGCTGCTCATCACTGTGGGCTCCATCCCCCGGCGGTGATACAGCCGGCTTGCGGGATGACCATCGTTTCAGCAGCGATCCTCTCGTTTTGGCAGGTGACTTCGGCCGGTCGGCAAGGATCATGGTCATGCGTGCCGCCGCATCATCGCGCATGGCCTGCCAGGCCTCGCCGATTTCAGCCATGACAGGGGCCAGATGCCGGTGGTGCAGCACCTCAACCATGCCGCGCAGCGACAGCCCGAGATATTCATAACTGGGGCCGTCCGGCACGGAAAGGTCAGCGGTCACCCGGACAAGCAGTTCATGAACGACCATCCGTTCCGGAGTCAGATCCGCAAGCCGTGTCATCGCCAGCCCGCAGAACCGGCTGGCTTCTTCAACATCCTGATAGCCATTGATGCTGTTGGTCTCGGCGAAAAGCGTGATCCGGTGGTGGAGCCGCGACGGGATGCGCGAGTCCAGCCCCGGATTCCAGGCATCGTGATGCACCTGTTCAGGCATATCAACCTCCTTCGAGGCGATCGGTGCACCTGTCGGTGCACCGAGCAGCCTTTAGGATGCCGCTTTCTTTTCCCCGCGGAAGAACTTGTCGCGGATCACCTTGAGCAGCGGCAGCAGGATCAGGATGATCGCGATCACCGTGATCGGCCCGGCAATCGGACGGGTGAAGAAAATGCTGAAATCACCATCCGAAAGCAGCAGCGACTGACGCAGTTTCGGTTCGGCAATCGGCCCGAGGACAATTGCCAGCACCGCAGGCGCGACCGGATAATCCAGCAACCGCAGGAAGAACGCCCCGACACCGACAATCACCATCAGCCAGACATCAAACATATCCATATAGGCGGCGTAGGTGCCGACCAGCGACAGCACGAAGATCAGCGGCGCAAGGATCGTGAACGGCATCCGCAGCATCCACAGGAAGACCGGGATAAAGGCGAGATTCACCAGAACCGCCACGAGGTTCGAGATATAGAAGGAGCCGATCAGCGGCCAGACGAATTCCGGCTGGTTGCTGAACAGCAGCGGCCCAGGCTGCAGCCCCCAGATCACCATCCCGGCAAGCAGCACGGCGGTTGTCGGCGAGCCGGGAATACCCAGCGTCATCATCGGCAGCATTGCCCCGGTTGAAGCCGAATTGTTTGCCGCTTCCGGTGCCGCCACGCCATCAATAGCCCCCTTGCCGTATTCTTCGGGGTTTTTCGACAGCATCTTGGTCACCCCATAGGACATCAACGAGCCCGGCGTGGCCCCGGCAGCAGGCAGGATCCCGACAAAGAATCCAAGCAGCGAGCCAATGACTGTTCCTCTCCAGGCTTCGCGGAACCGCTTCAGCGCATCGACCATATTGCTCCAGGACACATCAACATTCGACATCGAATTGCCGTAACGCGAGGTGTTGATGGTCCAGATCATCTCGCCGATCCCATAGACCCCGATGGCCAAAACAAGGAAACGGATACCATGGGTGAAACCGGTGATATCAAAGAAGATCAGCCGCGGCTCACCAGAGACGATATCAAAGCCGACCGTGGCCAGCACAAGGCCGAAACAGATCGAAAACAGGGTTTTCGGAATATCATCACCGCCGAGACCGACAAAAGTGGCAAAGGCCAGCAGCATCAGCGCAAAGATTTCCGGGTTGCCGAAAGAAAGGGCAACCGAAGCCAGCAGTGGCGCGAAGGCGGTAAACAGAACGTTGGAGACAGTTCCCCCGGCAAAGGAGGCGAGGGCCGCCGCAACAAGGGCGTAATGCGCCATCCCCTTCATCGCCAGCGGGCGACCGTCAAAGGTGGTGGCGACAGCGGTCGAGGCGCCAGGTATCCCCAGCGTGATCGAGGAAATCGCCCCGCCATACATGGCCCCGTAATAGATCGCCGCCAGAAAGATCATGGGCGATGTTGCGCCGCCGGTGAAGCTCTGGATAACGAAGGTAAACGGCAGCAGGATCGCCACCCCGTTCACCGAGCCGAGCCCCGGCATGGCCCCGACAAAGAGACCAACAACAACACCAATAACAGCGAGTCCGAGATTGATCGGTTCAAGGGCAATCAGAATGCCATTCATCAATGCGACAATAATATCCATTGGAAACTCCCCTAATCAGACCCTGGACTTACAGGAACATATCGTAGAGCGGGATGAACAGGGGCTCGAGATAGCCCTTTGGCAGCACAATCCGCATCGCGATATCGAAGAAAAAGAAACTGAAAACAACAAGCCCGACGGCCACCATTGTTGTCAGCCCCCAGCCGTGGCGGCCAAGCACCTTCATGTAGTAGAACATGAAGACAAGGATGGCCCCGTAGAAACCGATGATGTGGATCAGGATCAGAAAGCCGAGCAGGCCAGCCCCGACAAGGGCCAGAATCCGCTTGCCGTAACTGTCGAGAAAGACTTCTTCAGACTGCGACGGCGGAGAGGTGCGGCGGTACCAGTTGATGCCGATCCAGATACAACAAATCAGCATGATTCCGGACAGCCAGAAGGGCCAGAAACCGCTCCCCGGGCCTTCGCCCTCGATCATGCCAATGTTGGCGAAGCGGGGAACATCCGGATTCCATGACGGAGGCTCCCCGCTTTTCCACATAAGGTAAACGGAGAAAATTCCCAGTAATACAGCAGTGACAATTTCTGCGCGACGCATGACAGTTAACCCTCTCCGTTTTGATGTTTTACTTGATTGCGCCTGAAGCTCTCAGGATCGTCTCATGACGATCACGCTGAGTCTGCCAGTAGGCCTTCAGATCACCACCGTGCATGAAATCACCCATCAGCGACTTCTTGGACTTGTAGCCCTGCCAGTCGGCGGAGTTGTACACCTTGGTGAACATATCCGTGTAATAGGCCAGAGCCGCATCGGACATACCCGGGGCACCCACAACAGCACGCTGCATGAAGTAGCTGAATTCACCGCCCTTTTCCTTGAGGGTCGGAACATCAGGGAACATCGGCAGACGTTCGTCGGTGAAGGCAACCAGGGCAATAACATCACCGGACTCATAGAAACCAAGGGCTTCAGACGGGTTGTTCACCGAAGAACGGATCTGCTTACCGGCCAGGTCCTTGGCGACGGCGCCCCCACCCTTGTACGGGATGTACTTGATGTCGAGGCCGTAGTTGTTGTTGAGGAAGTCAGTGATGATGTTGTCTTCGGAGTTTTTGCCGGTACCACCCATGACCCACTTGGAGCCTTCGGATTTTGCCTTGGCAAGAAACTCTTCAAACGTGGAAATGCCTTCATCCTTGTGTACCCAGAGCAGGAAGGTATCTTCCGCCATACGGCCCACAGGGGCGAATTCCATGATATCGACATTGATGCCGGGCTGACGCAGCGGCGTGGTGAAGAACGAATTCAGTGTCACCATGATGGTGTGATCCGGATCACTCGCCCCTTTAGCGGCGATCAGGGCCTCGGCCCCGGAGCCACCCGACTTGTTGGTCGGGACCAGCGGACGGGAAGACAGGCCTTCCTTTTCCACGATGGACTGCATCAGACGGGCCATCTTATCGGCACCACCGCCTTTACCGGCCATAATGATGAAGTCGACCGGCTTGGTCGGCTCAAACGCCATGGCGGACCCCACAACGGCAGATGTCGCCATTGCTACAGTAGCCACGCCAATGGCCATTTTCTTAAAGAAGTTCATTTTTTTCCTCCTTGGTTACGGGAATTACCCTTCAAAGTGCCATTCTTGTGATGGCTTAATTATTCTTGTTCCTGGTTGCCTTTTCCTTTCCTCAAAAACACAACTTGTTCAGTTGACGAACATGACCGGCATCGTTGAGTGATCAATCATAAATTGAGTGACTCCACCGGCGACACGCTCGTAGTTTTTGCTGGTTCCATAGGCACCAAGCACAAGAATATGAGAACCCAAATTTTCTGCTTTTTCAAGGATTGACACGCCAACATTCACCGATTCAGTCAATGTTGAAACAGCGGCATCAATGCCATGTCCCGCCAGATAGGAGGCGAGGTCTTCGGGTGTTGTTTTGATTGTCTCTTCGGCGACGGTAATGATCGTCACCGCTTCAGCTTCCATGAGGAACGGCATCGATTGTGCCACTGCCCGCGAGGCCTGCACCGACCCGTCCCAGGCAATACTGACCTTCGCACCGAACCCCTCAGGGATGGCTGTCTGCCGTTCCGGGCACATCAGCACCGGCCGACCGGTGCTGAACAGCGCCGCCTGCAGGGTGTTGGTACCAAGATTGCGGTCTCGGTCAGGCTGGGCAACCGCTGTCAGGTCGGAAACAAGCCCGTGGTGGCGGATGACATCGATCTGCCGGCCTTCTTCTTCAATGAAACTGACCGTGACAGACTTGCCGTCAGGTGTGTCGGTGAGGCGGGCACCGTGCTGATCACAGAGTGCTTCGATCTCATCGCGGATACCCGCCTCGACCTGATTGTAGATTTCGGTGGACTGGCTGATGATCTGGTCACGCAGCCCGGCGGGAACCGCAACACCGAAGGGGATCATGTCCTGGGGACGTGTGCGGCAATGGGCCACCACAATATGGGCATTGAAGGGCCGCGCCATCATCACAGCGTGGGCAAAGACGTTATCGCCTTTGCCATCGCCGCGAACCGGTACGAGTATTTTCCGCATCATATCCCCCTATGAGCTGGTTCTAGAACAGGCCCTCGATCAAGCCCTTGTCATTGATCATGATCTGCTCGGCTGACGGCACTTTCGGCAGCCCCGGCATGGTCATGATCTCACCACAGATGACAACGACAAACCCGGCCCCGGCGGAAAGCCGGACTTCACGGATCGGCAGGCTGTGGCCTGTCGGTGCCCCGCGACGATCGGGATCGGTGGTGAAACTGTACTGAGTCTTGGCCATGCAGACCGGCAGATTACCGTAACCCTGTTCTTCCCACTGTTTCAGCTGATCGCGAATTTTCTGATCGGCGAGGACTTCTTCCGCCCGATAGATTTCTTTCGCGATGGTTTCAATCTTCTGGAACAGCGGCAGATCATCTCCGTAGAGCGGCTTGAAATCAGCCTCTCCCTTTTCGACAATGCCAACAACCGCATGGGCCAGATCCTCGATCCCGGCACTGCCATCAGCCCAGTGGCGGCAAAGCACAGCCTGACCGCCCTGTTCAGCAACATAGGCCTGAAGCGCCTCGACTTCGGCATCGGTATCAGTCGCAAAATGGTTGATCGCGACAATCGCCGGAACACCGAACTTGCTGACATTTTCCATATGGCGTCCAAGGTTCGGGCAGCCCTTGCGGACAGCCTCGACATTCTCAGCCCCGAGATCGGCCTTGGCGACACCGCCGTTCATCTTCATCGCCCGGACTGTCGCGACGATAACCACGGCATCAGGGCTGATCCCGGCCTTGCGGCATTTGATGTTCATGAACTTTTCGGCCCCGAGATCGGCGCCAAAGCCAGCCTCGGTCACGACGTAATCAGCGATCTTGAGCGCTGTTGTTGTTGCCACCACGGAATTACAGCCATGGGCGATATTGGCAAACGGCCCGCCATGGACAAAGGCCGGATTGTTTTCCAGCGTCTGCACAAGGTTGGGCTGCATCGCCTGTTGCAGCAGCACAGCCATGGCACCGTCGGCTTTGATATCACGGCAATAGACCGGGCTACGGTCACGGCGGTAGGCGACGATGATATCACCGAGCCGCTTTTCAAGATCGGCAAGGTCAGTCGCCAGGCAGAGGATGGCCATGACCTCAGAGGCCACGGTGATGTCAAACCCGGCTTCACGGGGGAAGCCGTTGGCGACACCGCCCAGGTTACAGACGATCTGGCGCAGGGCGCGGTCGTTCATATCCATGACCCGGCGGAAAGCGATCCGGCGAATGTCGATCTGCTGCTCGTTGCCCCAGTAGATATGGTTGTCGAGCATGGCGGCGAGCAGGTTATGGGCCGATGTGATGGCATGAAAATCACCGGTGAAATGCAGGTTCATCTCTTCCATCGGCACGACCTGGGCATAGCCGCCACCGGCAGCCCCGCCCTTCATGCCGAAACACGGGCCGAGCGATGCTTCACGGATACAGATCGCGGCTTTCTTGCCGATCCGGTTGAGGCCATCACCGAGGCCGACCGTGGTTGTTGTCTTGCCCTCACCGGCAGGTGTCGGGTTGATCGCGGTGACGAGCACCAGTTTTCCATCCTTGTTGCCGGAAACCTTTTTGATATAGGCATCGGAAACCTTGGCCTTGTCATGGCCAAACGGCAGCAGGTCTTCGTAGGGAATGCCGAGTTTTTCACCAATTTCCTGAATTGGCTTTTTCTTGGCTTCGCGTGCGATTTCAATATCGGATTTAAAGGACATTCTTGTTTACCCCAGTTTTGTTCCAGCTGTAATTCCTGCAGATGATACCCATTCATCAGCCATGATCTTGCCGGCACCGGCCGGGCGCACACGCTTGATCAGAATGCATCCGCCATTGCCTTGTACCGTGACACCTTCATCCGATACTGCGACGACTTCGCCATGATTTGATCCGTCTCCGTCAACCCGGGCGGCATCATAGATTTTAAGCTCCTCGCCATTGACGGTTGTCCATGCCCCCGGGGCCGGGTTGGCGGCGCGGATGACGTTATAGACATCGGCGACGGGCTTTGACCAATCAATGGCGGCGGCTTCCTTGTTGAACCAGCCTTCATAAGTGCCGTCCTCAAGCCGCTGATCATGCTTGATGATGACCCCGGCCTTGACCATATCAAGGCCTTCCATCATGGCATCGACACCCATCGGGAAGAGTTTCTTGAAATAGATATCACCGAGGGTTTCATCGGGGCCGATGGGGCAGGTCTTCTGCAGCATGATCGGGCCTTCGTCGAGGCCGTCATCGGGCCAGAAGATCGTCAGCCCGGTATGCTTTTTGCCCATGGCAATCGGCCAGTTGATCGATGACGGGCCGCGATGCTGGGGGCACAGAGACGGGTGATACTGGAAAGTGCCATAGGTCGGCGCATCACGGACTGCTTCCGGGACAAACAGCAGCACATAGGCCATTAGGCAGATATCGGCCTTAAACGATTGCATCAGGGCAAGGGCTTCCGGTGTTTTCCAGGAGGCCGGCTGATGCAGGGGCAGGCCCTTTTCGCGGGCGAATTCAGCCAGCGGGTCAGCCGGACGGCCTTCCTTTTCCGGGGCACAGCATACGGCAACGATATCCTCGCCGCGTTCGAGCAGTCTTTCGAGAACAGCTTTGCCGAAGGCCTGCTGGCCATGAAGAACGATTCGCATGGCTTCCCCCTATTCCGCCGCCGACTTGAGCTCGCCAACCGCGCCGGAGGCTGCGATCTTTTCGATCTCTTCGCTGCTGTAGCCCAGCACATCGGCCAGGATTTCAGTCGTATGCTCACCGAGGAGTGGCGACCGCGTCACCTCCACCTCACTGTCGGAGAGTTTGATCGGGCAGCCGACAGTGATGTATTCACCGCGTTCCGGATGATCGACCTTGACCAGCGTACCGGTGGCATAGAGCCCTTCATCCTCGCTGATCTCTTTCATTGAGAGAATCGGCCCGACAGGGATATCGAGCGGGTTGCAGATATCCATGACTTCGAACTTGGTCTTGGTCATGGTCCACTGCTCGATACGCTCAAAGATCTGGTTCAGTTTGTCGAGGCGTTCCGGCGGCGTGGCATAGCCTTCGGCTGTCTTCCAGTCCGGCTCACCGATGACATCACAGACCTTTTCCCAGACCGCGGCCTGGACAATGAAATAGGTATAGGCGTTCGGGTCATTTTCCCAGCCCTTGCATTTCAGGATACGGCCGGGCTGACCGCCACCGGAATCATTCCCGGCCCGCGGCGTGGCATCACCAAACGGCAGCCCTTCGCCGAACTGCGAATATTCTTTCAATGGCCCTGCCTCAAGACGCTGCTGGTCACGCATCTTGACCCGGCACAGGTTGAGCACAGCATCCTGCATGGCAGCGGAAACACGCTGGCCGCGGCCTGTCTTTTCACGCTGGAACAGCGCCGTCACGATGCCGAGACAGAGATGCAGACCAGTCCCGGAATCACCGATCTGGGCACCGGTCACGAGCGGCGGGCCATCGAGAAAACCGGTTGTACCGGCAGAACCGCCGGCACATTGAGCGACGTTTTCATAGACCTTGCAATCTGCGTATTTGCCGGGGCCAAAGCCCTTGATCGACGCCAGAATCATCCGCGGGTTGATCTCCTGGATGCGTTCCCAGGTAAAGCCCATGCGGTCGAGGGCCCCGGGGGCAAAGTTTTCCACCATGACATCGCATTCTTCGATGAGTTTGGTGAGAATTTCCTTGCCGGTCTCGTTCTTCGAGTTCAGCTCAATCGACCGCTTGTTGTGGTTGAGCATGGTGAAATAGAGGCTGTCTGCCCCGGGCTTGTCCACCAGCTGTTTGCGGGTCGCATCACCGACACCCGGCCGTTCAACCTTGATCACATCGGCGCCAAACCAGCCCAGCAACTGGGTGCAGGTCGGCCCGGACTGCACATGAGTGAAATCAACAATCTTGATCCCTTGTAACGCTTTCATTTCTGTCACCTTGTCCTGTCCTGACATTATTTCCCTGACATTATTTCTTTGAGACAACACTCTGCGGGTTGAGGTTGCCGATCCGTCCACTTTCCGTCCCGGCATTTTCATCGATGACAGCGTTGACCAGTGTCGGTTTGCCGGAAGCCAAAGCTTCGCGTACCGCCTGGGAGAGCTCGTCAGGATTGGTGGCATAGACACCGACCCCGCCGAACGCCGCCATCATCTGATCATAGCGGGCATCTTTCACAAAGACTGTCGGCGCCACATCAGCCCCGCCGGTGGGGTTCTGGTCGGTGCCGCGGTAAATCCCGTTATTGTTGAAAACGACAATGCAGACGGGCAGATTGTAGCGGCAGATGGTTTCGATTTCCATGCCGGAAAACCCGAAAGCACTGTCGCCTTCGACAGCCAGAACACGCTCACCGGTTTCGACAGCAGCCGCCACCGCAGCCCCCATGCCGATGCCCATGATCCCCCATGTGCCGACATCAACCCGCTTGCGCGGCTTGTAGATATCGATGATTGAACGGGCGAAATCGAGGGTGTTGGCCCCTTCGTTGACGAGAATCGTATCGGGGTTATCTTTGATCACCTCACGCAGGGCACCGAGAGCCCCGTGGAAATCCATCGGGTTGGCATTGCTCTTGAGCCGCGCCGCCATCTTTTCGAGATTGACCTGCTTTTTCTCGTCAATCGCAGCGACCCAATCCGCCGGAGGCTTGGTCCAGTTGTCGCCCATGCTATCGACCATCGCCCCGAGGCAGGAGCCGATATCCCCGACCAGCGGTGCGGCGATCTCGACATTGCTGTCCATTTCATTCGGTTCGATATCGATCTGGATGAATTTCTTTGACCCAGGCGCACCCCAGGCCTTGCCCTTGCCGTGCGAGAGCAGCCAGTTGAGCCGGGCCCCGATCATCACCACAGTATCAGATTCCTTCAGCACCAGTGACCGGGCGGCCCCGGCGGATTGCGGATGGTTGTCCGGCAGCAGCCCCTTGGCCATGCTCATCGGCAGATAGGGGATGCCGGATTTTTCAATAAACGCCTTGATGATTTCATCTTCCTGGGCATAGGCCGCCCCCTTGCCGATGATGGCGAGAGGCTTTTTCGCCCCTTTTAGCACATCGAGGGCCCGGGATACGGCTTCCGGGGCGGGAAGCTGCCGCGGTGCCGGGTCAATGACCTGAACCAGCGATTTTGCCCCGGCCTCGGCTTCCATGACCTGGCCCATCAGTTTCGCGGGCAGATCAAGATAGACGCCACCCGGGCGGCCGGAAACGGCTGCACGGATGGCGCGGGCGACACCGATACCGATATCTTCGGCATGGAGGATCCGGTAAGCCGCCTTACAGAGAGGCTTGGCAATTGCCAGCTGATCCATTTCTTCATAGTCACCCTGCTGGAGATCGACGATCTCGCGCTCGGAAGACCCGCTGATCAGGATCATCGGAAAACAGTTGGTGGTGGCGTTGGCCAGTGCCGTCAGCCCGTTGAGAAAACCCGGGGCCGAGACTGTCAGGCAGACGCCCGGGGATTTGGTCAGATAACCGGCCACCGCCGCGGCGTTGCCGGCGTGCTGCTCGTGGCGGAAGGAGATGACACGCATCCCTTCGGCCTGGGCCAGCCGCCCGAGATCGGTGATCGGAATACCCGGGACATTGTAGATCGTGTTGATCCCGTTCATCTTGAGCGCATCAATGATGAGGTGAAAACCGTCGGTCAGATCGCGGGCTTCCTCTTGCGTCTCAGCCTGGGTCATTTCTGTCGGCGTCATGGCATTACTCCTCAAGCAAAACTATTGGCTGTCTTTGGATTTGTTTTTCTGGGTGGCGATATTCTCAAGCCGGGTCCAGCGGTCCCGGATGTGGTCGTGCAGGCTCATCGTGTGTTCGCGGACAAGCCGTGAGGCCAGTTCCGCATCGCGCGCCTCGAGTGCCTCGATAATCTCCATATGGTCGATCACCGAACGGCTCGCGCGGTTGCCCTCGGCCAGGGCCCGGCGGCGCACCGCATACATATGCATGAACAGATCATCGGCGGTGCTGCGCAGCATTTCGCAACCGGAAAGATCAAGAATGCTCTGATGGAAGCGGATATTGGTATCGGAATATTCGCTCAGCTCGGCTTTCAGGGCGGTTTCGCTCTGTGACATGGCGAATTTGCGCAGGGCCTTGAGATCGGCATCTGAGGCTTTTTCGACAGCCAGCCGGGCCGCCATGCTTTCAAGTGCCGCCCAGGTAATCACCATATCGAGAATCTGTTGCAGGGATTTGCGGTGAATAAAAACGCCCTTGCGGGGAATGATGTCCACCAGCCCGTCCTGGGCCAGCCGGGCCAACGCCTCCCGTATCGGCGTTCTTGAAATGCCCAGCTGTTCAGCAAGTTTGCGTTCATCAAGACGCATATCCTGCTCGGAGTCATAGATGTCGATCTGAAGGATGCTTGTCCGCAGCACCTCATAGATATGATCCTTCAACGTGAAGTTGATGGAAACAGGTTTCAAATCGACGTCAATAGGCATGACCTGTTGACTCCCCCAGTATTTTGCACCCTTCCTAAAGGAAGATTATCTGGTATACCATACACCTTCAACACAGGCGGTCAACACCTTTTTATCGGTCTCAGGGCAGCAAAAAAACAGTTGGTCCTGTTTGGCATCTGGTATACCATATAACAGAAATGAGGGTTTCCGCTGCTTTGTATCGTCCTGAAAAAACCGGGTCGGCCAGACAGAAACCTGCTGATCGATCGCCCGATCTGCTGCCGTTGACGCTGGCCGCAGGGCGATCTAAAAAGAGGCACGAGCGGTATCGTCTCGTCGACTAAGGAAGGACATAACACGCCATGAATATTCATGAATATCAGGCCAAACAGATTCTGAAAGGCTTTGGCGCACCGGTGGCCGAAGGGGTTGCCATCACCGACCCCGGCCAGGCGGAAGCCGCCGTTGATGCCCTGCCCGGCCCTGTCTGGGTGGTCAAAAGCCAGATCCATGCCGGCGGCCGCGGCAAAGGCACGTTCAAGGAACTCGGAGACGGGGCCAAGGGGGGCGTCCGGGTTTCGTTTTCCCGCGATGAGGCCCTCGCCAATATCAGCGAGATGTTCGGCAAGACCCTCGTCACCCATCAGACAGGACCCCACGGCAAGCAGGTCAACCGGCTCTATGTTGAAGACGGGGCCGATATTGATCGCGAGCTTTACCTGTCGATCCTCGTCGACCGTGAAACCAGTCTTGTCTCGTTTGTCGTCTCCACCGAAGGCGGCATGGATATCGAGGCTGTGGCAGCCGAAACACCTGACCGCATTCACACAGTGGGGATCACCGCTTCTGACGGATGTACAGCGGATGATGCCGCCCGGCTCGCCGATGCGCTCGCCCTCGACGGCCCGGCCCGGGATCAGGCCATGACGCTGTTCCCAACCCTGTTTACAGCGTTTGTCGAAAAAGACATGAGCCTGCTTGAGATCAACCCGCTGATCGTCACCAAGGCGGGGGATCTGCAGCTGCTCGACGCCAAGGTCTCGTTTGATGGCAATGCTGTCTTCCGGCATCCCGATATTGCCGAACTGCGCGATATCACCGAAGAGGATGAAAAGGAAATCGAGGCCTCGAAATACGATCTGGCCTATATTGCCCTCGACGGTGATATCGGCTGCATGGTCAATGGCGCGGGGCTCGCCATGGCAACGATGGATATCATCAAACTCTATGGTGCCGAGCCTGCCAACTTCCTCGATGTTGGCGGCGGCGCGACCACCGAAAAGGTTACCGCGGCGTTCAAGATCATCACCGCCGACCCGAATGTGAAGGGGATACTCGTCAATATCTTTGGCGGCATCATGCGCTGCGATGTGATCGCCGAAGGGGTGGTGACCGCCGCCCGTGAAGTCGGGCTCACCGTCCCGCTTGTTGTCCGGCTCGAAGGCACCCGCGTTGAAGAGGGCAAGGCGATCCTTTCCTCGAGCGGGCTTGATCTCATTCCGGCGGATGATCTCGATGATGCCGCCCAGAAAATTGTCAAAGCGGTGCGGGGGTAAGTCATGGCTATTCTCATCAACAAGGACACGAAAGTCATCGTCCAGGGTCTCACCGGCAAAACCGGGACTTTCCACACCGAACAGGCATTGGCCTATCACGGCACCCAGATGGTGGCGGGGACGCATCCTAAAAAGGGCGGTGAGAACTGGGTTGCCGCCGATGGCACCAGCTTGCCAATCTATGCTTCGGTTGCCGAAGCCCGCGACGCCACCGGGGCCAATGCCTCAGTGATCTATGTGCCGCCGGCCGGGGCTGCCGCTGCGATCATCGAAGCCATCGATGCCGGGATCGAGCTGATCACCTGCATCACCGAAGGCGTGCCGGTCATGGATATGGTCCGGGTCAAGGAACGGCTCGCGGCCTCGTCATCGCGGCTGATCGGGCCGAACTGCCCGGGGCTGCTGACCCCTGACGAATGCAAGATCGGCATCATGCCCAGCAGCATTTTCCGCAAGGGCTCGGTGGGCGTGCTGTCACGGTCGGGCACACTCACCTATGAAGCCGTGTTCCAGACCTCGACAGCAGGCCTCGGCCAGTCAACTGCGGTCGGTATCGGTGGTGACCCTGTCAAGGGAACTGAGTTTATCGACGTGCTGGATATGTTCCTCAGCGATGACGAGACACAGTCGATCATCATGATCGGTGAAATCGGCGGCTCGGCCGAAGAAGAAGCCGCCCAGTTCCTCATCGACGAAGCCCGCAAGGGACGCTCGAAACCCATGGTCGGTTTCATTGCCGGACGCACCTCACCGCCGGGCCGCACCATGGGTCACGCCGGGGCTGTGATCTCCGGTGGCAAGGGCGGGGCTGAAGACAAGATCGCCGCCCTCGAAGAGGCCGGGGTCAAGGTCGCCCCGTCACCGGCCAAACTCGGTGAGACACTGGTTTCCCTGCTCAACAGCTAACCTTCCCATGGTTAAGGAAAAGGCGGTATCGAATGATACCGCCTTTTTTATTGCTACTGAGAGGAGGAGTACAATCAACTGGCTTTGGAAAGGGTTGCGTCAGCATTGGCGGCAAGCCGGGCATCAACCGTGTTCACGATCGTGTCGACGCTGGCATTCTGCATCCCCAGCTCACGGCCGATGACACGAACCAGGCGATCAACCCGCTCGATCCGGTCTGCCCCGGAAGCAATGGCGCGTGCTGCTGAGGACGGCTTCAGCAGGCTGTTTGCCGCATTGGCGTATTTCTCGAACGGCACCTGATCGGCGGCATCAGCCCCGAGGCGACGTGCCAGTTCATCAACCCAGTGATACATCGTCTGGGCTTCTTCAAGATTGCCATGGACAGCATCGTGGATCGACTGGACATCATCGGCGAGCACACAGCGGTAATTGCCGGTCAGCAGCATCGACCATTTCGCCATCGGCACAAACAGGCTGTCATGGACACGCAGTTTGACAGGAACATCCTTGCCATCAAGCGTCACCGCAGCGATATCATCGGCCAGGCGGTGAAGGATGCGACTGTGGTCAGGGTTGCTGAAATCAGCTGCCTTGAAATTGGTGGGCAGGCCGACATGAAGCACATTGGCACCTTCTTCCGGTGGCCGGAAGGCCTGCGGGTCGGGGCTGCAGAGGGTGACATTTTCCGGATCAAAACCTTCCCAGACACGGGCATTGTCAAAACAATCACTGAGGTCCATCGAAGCAAGGCCAGGAATGCGCCGCAGATAAGGCAGCGGCGGCATATTCATGATCGACAGGCAGGGCTTGCCGCTGGCCGCGACACGGCTGAGCAGCTCACGCACAGGGCCGGCTGAATATTGCGGCTCCTGCATCGCCAGTGCGATCATATCATAATTTTCAGGGCGGGCGTCTTCCGGGGTGCAGGCATCGACCTGGCCCGGGAAATCGCCGGAGAGGAAGGACCGGTGGCTGTCTTCGTCACGCAGTTTGATGCGGACTTCGGTGCCCTCGGCGTTGATCAGATCAGCTGTCGCCTGGCGGCAGATGAGAGTGACATCATGGCCGGCCATCAGCAGTTTGGTGGACAGCAGCGAGCCGTAAGAGGCCCCGAGGATCATGATACGCATGGCAAATTCCCTTCCTTTACTTGGGTTGCGCTGCTGGCCACTGCGGGCCTATTCATTCTGATGGAGCAAGCACAACACCCTAAAAATAGGGGATGGGGCAGGGAGAACCAAGGAAATAAGTGAAAAAGGGAAAATTGTAAATTATTTACAATTTCAAATTTACAATTTGCAGGACGCCCGTTGCAGGACGCCCCATCTCGAGGGCGTCCCGCCGGGATCAGGCCTTGGCCACACGGCAGGCGGAAAACTTGAATTCCGGGATTTTGCCGTAGGGGTCGAGTTGCGGGTTGGTGAGAATATTCGCCGCCGCCTCGACATAGGCAAAGGGCAGGAACACCATGTCTTCGGCCACCGCCTTGTCGGCCCGGGCCATCACCGCGATCTTGCCGCGACGGGTTTCGATCGTCACGTGCTCACCGGGGCGCACACCGAGCCTGTCCAGTGTCCGCGGATGCAGCGAGGCATTGGCTTCCGGTTCAACCGCATCAAGCACTGTCGCCCGTCTTGTCATCGACCCGGTATGCCAGTGTTCGAGCTGGCGGCCGGTGGTCAGGATCATCGGGTAGGCCTCATCCGGGGCTTCTGCCGGCATGATAATCGCCGCCGGGGTGAAACGGGCCCGGCCTTCGGGACGCGGGAAGCCGTCACCGAAAACAATCGGCTGCCCAGGGTCGTTTTCATCAAGCGACGGATAGGTTACTGCCGAGACCTGCTCCAGGCGATCCCAGGTGATGTTATCCAGCGAGTTCATCGACTGCTTCATTTCGGCAAAGACTTCACGCGGATGGGTATAGGTCCAGTCAAGCCCGAGCCGCTGGGCAAGATCGACGGTGATCGCCCAGTCCTCGCGGGCATCGCCCGGGGGCGGCACAGCGGGGCGGCCCATCTGCACCTGCCGGTTGGTGTTGGTCACTGTCCCGGTCTTTTCCGGCCAGGCGGAAGACGGCAGGATAACATCGGCGTAATTCGCCGTTTCTGTCAGGAAGATATCCTGCACCACCAGATGCTTGAGCGCGGCAAGAGCCTCGCGGGCGTGTTCCACATCAGGGTCGGACATGGCCGGATTTTCGCCGAGGATATACATGGCGGTGATATCACCGTCATGGACAGCATCCATGATCTCAGTCACGGTCAGCCCCTTTTCGGGATTAATGCTGCCCTGCTGCCAGATATCATCAAAGGCGGAACGGACACCTTCATCGGTGACGGACTGGTAATCCGGCAGGAACATCGGGATGAGCCCGGCATCGGAGGCACCCTGAACGTTGTTCTGGCCACGCAGCGGATGCAGACCACTGCCCGGCCGGCCGACATGGCCGCACATCAGTGCCAGCGCAATCAGACAGCGTGAGTTGTCAGTCCCGTGAATATGCTGGGAAACCCCCATGCCCCAGAAGATCATCCCCGCCTTGCCGTTGGCGAAATCACGGGCGGCCGCACGCAGGGTTTCAGCCGGAACACCACAGATCTCTTCCATCTTTTCGGGGGGGTAATCCATGAGATGCGTTTTCATCGCCTCCCAGTTTTCGGTAAAGCCGTCAATATACTGCTGGTCATAGAGTTCTTCGGTGACGATCACATTCATGATCGCGTTCAGCATGGCGACATCCGAGCCAGGGCGGAATTGCAGCATATGGGCGGCGTGGCGTTTCAGCCCCTGTCCCCGCGGGTCCATGACGATCAGCTTGCCGCCGCGCTTGGCGAACTGCTTGAAATAGGTCGCCGCCACGGGGTGGTTCTCGATCGGGTTAGCACCGATGACAATCGCCACATCAGCGTTTTCAATCTCGTTGAACGTGGCCGTCACCGCACCGGAGCCGACATTCTCGATCAGTGCTGCCACCGACGAGGCATGGCACAGCCGGGTGCAGTGGTCGACATTGTTGTGGCCAAAACCCTGCCGGATCAGTTTCTGGAACAGATAGGCTTCTTCGTTCGAACACTTGGCCGAACCGAACCCGGCAACACGGGTCCCGGCGATATCGCGTTCATCGGCAAGACCGCGGGCGGCAAATGCCATGGCCTCTTCCCAGCTGGCCTCACGGAAATGTGTGAGCGGGTTGGCCGGGTCGACATTGAGCCCCTTGGCGGGGGCATCATCACGCCGGATCAGCGGTTTTGTCAGGCGATGCGGGTGATGAATGTAATCAAAGCCGAAGCGGCCCTTGACGCAGAGACGGTTCTCGTTGGCCGGGCCCTCGACGCCTTCAACATACTTGATCTCGTCATCCTTGATCTTGAAAGAAAGCTGGCAGCCGACACCGCAATACGGGCAGACGGATTGCACCTCGCGGTCATAATCGGCACTGTCGCCATGCTGGTTTTCATCGACCACCGAAGCAGGCAGCAACGCCCCTGTGGGGCAGGCCTGGACACATTCCCCGCAGGCCACACAGGTGGATTGCCCCATCGGGTCTTCCATATCAAAGACGATGCGGGCGTCATGGCCGCGACCGGCCATGCCGATGACATCATTGACCTGGACTTCACGGCAGGCGCGGACGCAGAGATTACAGTGGATACAGGCATCAAGATTGACCCGCATGGCAACATGGCTGTCATCGAGCAGCGGCACGTGATCCGGGTTGCGGGCCGGGAAGCGGCTGGTCTCGACCCCATTCATCGCCATCATATCACCGAGATGGGAGGAGGCGTCATGGGCGGTGTCAGGCTGATCAGATGCCAGCAGTTCGGTGACGAGAGCACGCGATTTCTGCGCCCGCTCAGTGGCGGTATTGACCACCATGCCATCGGCAACCGGCCGGATACAGGATGCGGCGAGCACGCGCTCACCTTCGATTTCAACCATACAGGCACGGCAGTTGCCATCCGCCCGATAGCCTGTTGCCGGCTTGTGGCAGAGATGCGGGATGGTGGTACCCTGGCCCTGGGCGGCTTCCCAGATCGTCGTGCCTTCGGGCACGCTGATCTCCTGGCCATCGAGGGTGAGGGTGACAGTTTTGAGGGTAAGCGAATCCGGCATCGTGGTATCCTCAGCTGATTTCGTCAGGGAAATGTTTCATGGTCAGGCGGATCGGGTTCGGGGCTGCCTGACCAAGCCCGCAGATCGACGCATCTTCCATGACCGTGCAGAGATCCGAAAGCAGCGGCTGATCCCATGTGTCTTCCTGCATCAGCTGGACAGCCTTGCCGCAACCGGTGCGGCAGGGGGTGCATTGCCCGCAGCTTTCATCCTCGAAGAACAGCAGCATATTGAGCGCCGCATCACGGACCTTATCCTGATCCGACAGCACCACCACTGCGGCCGAGCCGATGAACGAGCCCAGCGGCTGCAGGGTATCGAAATCCAGCGGCACATCATTGATGCTTGCCGGCAGGATCCCCGAAGAGGGGCCGCCGGGCTGATAGGCCTTGAAGACATGGCCGTCAGCCATGCCGCCAGCAGCATCGATGATATCGGTGATGGTTGACCCGGCAGGCAGCAGATAGACCCCGGGCTTGGCCACCCGGCCGGAAACCGAGTAGCTGCGCAGTCCCTTGCGGCCATTTTTTTCAACCGAGGAGAGGATCTCCGGGCCTTCACGGCAGACCCGCGCGACCCAGTGCAGGGTTTCGATATTGTGAACCAGCGTCGGCCGACCGAAAATACCGACCTGTGCCACATAGGGCGGCCGATGACGCGGCAGCCCGCGCTTGCCTTCGATCGATTCAATCATGGCGCTTTCTTCACCGCAGATATAGGCCCCGGCCCCGCGCCGCAGATCGATATAGCCCGGCGAGACGATCCCGGCCGCTTCGAGGGCGGCGATTTCACGGCGGAGGATTTCCAGCACCGCCGGGTATTCATCGCGCATATAGATAAAGCAGGTTTCAGCCTCAACAGCCCAGGCCGCGATCAGCATCCCTTCAAGGAACAGATGCGGGGTCCGCTCGAGGTAGTAGCGATCCTTGAATGTGCCCGGCTCACCTTCGTCACCGTTCACCGCCAGATAGCGCGGACCTTCGGCGGCACGCACAAAACCCCATTTGCGGCCGGAGGGGAAACCCGCCCCGCCAAGGCCGCGCAGACCGCTTTCATTGACCTTTTCCTGGACCTCTTCCCAGTTGCCATCGGCACGCAGGCCAGCCAGCGTCTCATAGCCGCCGTCTGCCCGGTAGGCCTCAAGCGCCTGATAATCCGGCATATGGGTGTGGGTGTCATCCGCAGCGATGGCTGCCTTGACCTTGTCGAGATCGGCATGGTCAATGTGGTTATGGCCGATCTCAAGCGCCGGGGCCGTATCACAGCGGCCCATGCAGGGGGCGCGCAGGACACGGACCTCAGCCGGATCAAGACCGTCTTCGAGGGCCTTTTTCAACTGGTCGGCCCCGGCCAGCGTGCAGGAAAGCGAGTCACAAACACGGATCGTCAGCGCCGGGGGCGGAGATTCGTTTTCCCCGACAACCGTGAAATGGGCATAGAAAGTGGCCACTTCATAGACTTCGGTCTGGGCCAGTTTCAGCTCTTCGGCGAGAGCATGGAGATGCCGGACAGACAGATAGCCAACCTTATCCTGGATCAGATGCAGAAACTCGATCAGCAGATCACGCCGTCGCGGCCTGTCACCGAGAATCTCACGCACATCGGCGAGCGCAGCATCGTTGACCTGACGGCCCTTTGGTGTCTTGCGGCCTTTTCCCGGGGCTGATTTCCAGACACCCTTGTTTTCGGTTATCGCCGTCACGATCTGTCCCCCTTCACCAAACTTTACTGTTTTGCAGCCGTTGTTCTGATTGATTATGTGGTATACCAGATACTCATCATACTCAGAAAACACGCAGCCGCAAAGTTATTTTTCCATGCCATCAACACTCGCATCCCTGCGCCCGATACTGCTGTTGGATTTCCGACAATTCCTGTCGCGCCTGATGAAATCTGCCTGCCTCTCAGCGGCCGGTGACGCCAAGGCAGATGGGGGCTGTCTCTTGCCAAGCCCGGCAAATGAATTTAATCATCGAAGACGGTATCAGGATTAACATTAAAGGAATTTCGCCATGGCGCTCCCCCAGGATATGCTCACCATCACTATCACCGAACCGGGTGGCCCGGATGTGCTGGCCGCCGCGCGGGCCCCGCTGCCGACACCCGGTGATGACGAGGTGCTTGTTAAGGTGGCGGCGGCTGGTGTCAACGGCCCTGATCTGCTGCAACGGCGCGGGCTCTACCCGCCGCCTCCCGGTGCTTCACCGCTGATGGGGCTTGAGGTTTCCGGGACAGTCGTGGCTGTCGGGGCAGCCGTCGATCGCTGGCAGCCGGGGGATCAGCTCTGCGCGCTCACCAATGGTGGCGGCTATGCTGAATATGTGGCCATCAATGCCGGGCACTGCCTGCCGATACCTGCGGGCATGACGCTGCAGGATGCTGCCGGGCTGCCGGAGACGTTCTTCACGGTCTGGAGCAATATTTTCCACGGCCACAGCATTGCTGAAGGGGCGGTGCTGCTTGTCCATGGCGGGGCAGGCGGTATCGGGGCGACCGCAATTCAGATGGGGGCAGCCATGGGTCTGCGTGTCTTTGCCACAGCGGGCGGGGCCGAGGCCTGCCGTTTCTGTACCGATCTCGGCGCCGAACGGGCCATTGATTACCGTGATGAGGATTTTGTCGAAGTGCTGCGCGAGGAAGCCAAAGGCGCCGATATCATCCTTGATATCATCGGTGGTGATTACATCGCCCGCAACATCAAAGCCAGCAGGCCTGATGCCCGCATCATCAGCCTGGCGTTCAACCAGGGATCAAAGGTCACTGTCGACCTGATGCCGATGATGCTGAAACGGCTGACCCTGACCGGTTCGACCCTGCGATCACGCCCACCCGCCTTCAAGGCTGCGATTGCCGCCGGGCTCGAAGAACGGATCTGGCCGCTGATCGCCGCGGGCAAGATCACGCCGGTCACCTGGCGCACCTTCCCCCTGGCTGAGGCGGTGGCGGCCCATCACTGCATGGAAGAAGCCGGCAAGCAGGGCAAGATCCTGCTCATCAGCGATAATGAAAGCTAGAGTTTCGGCCCGGCCTTAACGAGGCTTTTGCCCGTCTCGGTATCGGTGAATTTCTCGAAATTCTCGACAAACAGCGCCCCCAGTGTCCGCGCCCGTTCCTCCCAGGAAGCCGGGCTGTCATAACTGGAACGCGGGTCGAGCACAGCGGCATCCAGCCCGGCCAGTGTTTTCGGCATGGTCAGGCCGAAGATCGGCAGGGTTTCGGTTTCCGCCTGGTCGATCTCACCGTTGAAAATGGCATCGATCAGGGCCCGTGTATGGGGCAGGGAAATCCGCTCGCCGCGGCCGTTCCAACCGGTATTGATAAGATAGGCACGGCTGCCGGCGGCCTGCATCCGGCGGCTCAGCACATCGGCATAGACCGTCGGGTGAAGCGTCAGGAAGGCCGCCCCGAAACAGGCCGAAAAGGTCGGCTGGTGTTCGGTCATGCCGCGTTCCATCCCGGCCATCTTGGCCGTGAAACCAGACAGGAAGTAGTACTGGGTTTCGGCATCATCGAGGATCGACACCGGCGGCAGCACCCCATAGGCATCGGCCGTCAGGAACAGCACGTGATCGGCGTGACCGGCCTTCGAAACCGGGGTCACGATATTGTCGATATGGTGGATAGGATAGGAAACCCGAGTGTTCTGGGTCAGGCTGGTATCGCTGTAATCGATCGTGCCATCCTCGGCCACCATGACATTTTCCAGCAGCGCATCGCGGCGGATGGCGTTGTAGATCTGGGGTTCCTTTTCCGGATCGAGATCAGCGGTTTTGGCATAGCAGCCGCCTTCGAAATTGAAGACACCGTCATCATCCCAGCCATGCTCATCATCACCGATCAGTGCCCGGTTGGCCGAAGCCGAAAGTGTTGTCTTGCCGGTACCGGAAAGCCCGAAGAAAAGTGCCACGGAACCTTCATTACCGGTATTCGCCGAGCAGTGCATCGAGGCGATCCCCTTTTGCGGCAAAAGGTAGTTCATCATCGCGAACATCCCCTTTTTCATCTCGCCGCCATACCAGGACCCGCAGATCAGCTGCATCCGTTCGGTGAGGTTGAAGGCGATGAAGGTGGATGAATTCAGCCCCTGCTTTTCCCAATCAGGGTTTTTCGCCATGGACGCATTGATGACCGTGAAATCAGGCTCAAAATCGGCAAGGTCTTCATCGCTCGGGCGGATAAACATATTCTTGACGAAGTGCGCCTGCCAGGCGACTTCCATGACAAACCGCACCTTCAGCCGGGTATCGGCATTGGCCCCGCAATACCCATCGACGACATAGAGTTTCTTGCCGCTCAGCTGATCCATGCAAAGCGTCTTGAGCTCATTCCAGGTCTCGGTGGAGATCGGCTTGTTATCGTTCTTGGCCCCCTCGCCGGTCCACCACAGGGTATCGCGGGTGGTATCGTCCCGGACAATGAACTTGTCCTTGGGGGAACGGCCGGTATATTCGCCGGTCAGCACGTTGACAGCACCGGATTCGGACAGATAACCCCGGGCAAAACCTTCATGTGCCGGATCGAGTTCATGCTCATACAGCAGATCGTAGCTGGGGTTGTAAATTACTTCGCTGGCATCTTTAATGCCAATTGCATCTAGGTATTCCTTCAACGGTCAATCTCACGTGGTTGTCTGTAGGGAGGAGCATTATTGATAAAGCCCGCCCCCAGCCTTGTCAATTGCGGCAAATAGGCATTTTGGCGTGTCAGAATGAGGCTGGAGCGGGTAACGGGAATCGAACCCGTGCGTTCAGCTTGGGAAGCTGACAGGCTACCATTACATCATACCCGCCTGATGCCGTCACCATACTGCCCTCGGGATAATGGTGCAAGGGGGTTGCGCAGAAAGGATGACGCGTTACCTTTGAAAGTATGATGACATTGCACCTGATCATGCACCGCCTGATGGCGGTTGCCGTTTTCGTCCTGATGGTCGCGGGTCTTGCCCGGGCGGATCAGGGTGAAGGCCGCTATGACGCCGAGCTCGAACAGCTCTTCGCCGATCTGGCCGTGGCCGAAAGCGCCGATCGGTCGCAGGACATCATCCAGGAAATCTGGGCCTATTGGCTGATTGATACCGATGACAGCAAGAACATCCGGATGATGCGCAACGGCATCGGTTTCATGGAAATCATGGACCTGCCCAATGCCGAGAGCATCTTCACCCGCATTATCGCCCGTGATGAGAATTTCACCGAAGCCTGGAACAAGCGCGCCACGATCCGCTATATGAGGGGCGATTTTGACGGCTCCGAGAGCGATATCGCCGAAGTCCTGAAGCGCGAGCCCCGGCATTTCGGGGCATTGTCCGGGCTCGCCATGATCAACATGAAGCGCGGTGATCTTGAAACCGCGCTCGCCATCTACGAGAGCATCCTGTTGATCCACCCCAACAGCCTTGATGCCCAAAAACTGATCCCCGAATTGCAAAAAACCTTGCGCGGCGACCCGGCCTGACAGCGGCTGCCCCAGCACGCCTGCCGATCAGCCGAAGAGCGCCTTTGCCGCTGCCACCCGGGCAGCGTTATCAGGGGCAATGCTGCCATCGGGCATGAAAAGCGAGTTCTCGAAGCCGACACGGATCTTGCCGCCATGGGCTATTGCCGCCTTGAGGCTGTCGTTTTCTTCTTCAGCAAAGGCACAGATGGCCCAGTCAGCCGCAAGGCCATTGGCATCCAGCCGTTCCAGAAACGGCGGGATCAGATCCGGATGGCTGATCCGTCCGGTGTAATGGCCGATGGCAAAAAGACACCAGATATTATCGCGCGGCAGATCGGCCGCCGCCAGCAACCGGGCCAGCAGATCGACATCCTCCGGCTGATAACAGATATGCTGGATCGCCGTTCCCGCTTCATTGAGGGCCTGATAGAGCCGGATATCCTCCGGCTTCGGCTCGCGGTCGGGGATCATCTCGATTGTGCCGATGGAAATCCCCGGCGGCATCACCGCATGGGCCAGATCACGCATCTCTGCCGGGCTGTAGCGGCCAACCGCCTCTGTTGTGATTTGCAGATGCATCTCCGGGACAGCCGTCGCCAGTTCGGTGAGTGCCTCGCGATAAAGCCCGGCATCCAGCACGTGCTGCTGGTTTTCATCCCGGACGTGAAAATGCATGGCCCCGGCCCCGGCATCGAAGCAGGCGCGTGCCGTCGCCACTGTCTCAGCGATGGTGACAGGAATGGCCGGATGATCCGCCCTGGTGCGGCGGGCCCCGTTGGGTGCAACCATGAGCGGTGCAAGGCTGGTCGGT
>JBMHCY010000122.1:0-4120 GCA_049889655.1 Puniceispirillales bacterium (SeqCode) | reverse complement strand
ATATATAAGAAAGTCAGCCAATTCCGGCTTAACCAACTTTGAGGATATATACTATGCGTAAAGTACTCCTTGCTTCGACTGCTCTCGCCACAGCTGCTGGCGTTGCTGCCGTCGCCAATGCTGAAGTCAGCATCTCCGGTGTCTCTGAGTGGCACTACGAAAGCGTCAGCGATGACAACACCGCTAATGCTTCTTCCAGCTCTGTCAAGTTGGGCAACACGGTAACCGTCAGCTTCTCCGCTGCTACCGACAATGGCCTGACCTACAGCATGTACTACCTGATGGGTGACTCCACCGGTTCCGAAGCTTCCATCTCCGGTGACTTCGGCAAGATCAAGCTGTGTGACGGCTCCACCGGCGGTGCTTGCGGTGCAGGCGGTGACTACGACGTCACTTCCGTTGGCTTCGCTGCTGCACACGGTGACCCTGCCTTCAACCTGATGCAGGGCGGTTCCGACACCACGACTGTTTCTGCTGTTGAAATCGACGAAGCACAGATCGATGACACCATCGACACTTCTGGTGCCACCATCGAATACCACAGCCCGAGCTTCAACGGCTTTGCCTTTGGTGTCAGCTCCTCGCACCTGGAATCCCATGACGACAACTCGTCCATGTCCATGGGTGCTTCCTACAGCGGTTCCGCTGGTGACATCTCCTACAGCATCGGTGTTGCCTCCTATGACGGTGTCCATGAAGACACTGAAGGTGACCACATTGGTTTCAACATCGGCATGGGTGACATGACCTTCGGTTTTGGTAGCTCGACCAACAAGTCGACCAACTCCAAGAAGGACACTGTCTCCTACAGCGTCAACTACGCCATGACTGATGACATCACCATCAACGTTGGCCGCACCGACTCTGAAAACAAGGGTGGCACGGGTGCTACCGATGACAAAGAAGCTGCTAACACCGTTGTTGGTGTCAAGTACGTCATCGCACCGGGCCTGTACGCCACACTGGCGTCCCACTCCTTCGAGTACAAGGAAAACGGCTCCATCGACAACGATGGTCAGGCGCTCCTGTCCGAAATCAAGATGTCCTGGTAATTCCAGATCATCGATCTGCACAGAGGGGCTCTGCCCCTCTGTGTTTTTTTTGATCAAATTTCCCATTGAATTAATGCTGGATATTTTCGGCCCAAAGCATCATTATGACATCAATCTGCCGATAGGATTTCCATCATGAATAAAACCCGTGCATTGATCCTGTTTTTGCCTGTTGTTCTCACCCTTGGTCTTGCATCCTGTTCGTATTTGCCGGAACCGACGTCAACCGAAACCCAGGATGACCGCAACAAGCGCAAAGAGGATAGTGGATCATTCTTCACCGGCCGTGACAGAGGCGGCATCAGCCTCAGCGATATTGGCGGCGGCGCCAAGGACAGCGGTGCCCTGCCGATCAACGCCCTGCTCTGGCGGGCGTCTATCGATACGCTTTCGGTCATGCCGCTGGCGAGCATTGATACCTTCGGCGGGACCATCATCACCGAATGGTACCGTCATCCCGATGATGAAACCATGCAGATTAAGATCGCTGTCTTTATCCTTGATCAGGAACTGCGCTCCGATGCCATCCGCGTTGAGGTCTATGCCCAGAAGCGCCCTGACGGGATGTTTGAATGGCAGGATGCCGGCCGCGATGAAAATCTGGCCACAAGGCTCGAAGACCTGATCCTCACCCGTGCACGTGAAATTCGTTCAGCGGGTATTTCCGAGACCAACTAGATAACCACCCCATCCCGATATGACCACACTCAACGCCCCCAGCATTGAGAAGAAATGGCAACAACGCTGGCAGGATGCCGGCTGCTTTGCTGCTCAGATCTCACCGGATCGACCGAAATATTACGTCCTCGAAATGTTTCCCTATCCTTCGGGACGGATACACATGGGCCATGTCCGCAATTATACCCTCGGTGATGTTGTCGCCCGGACAAAACGCGCCAAAGGGTTCAATGTGCTGCACCCGATGGGCTGGGATGCCTTTGGCCTGCCGGCTGAAAACGCCGCCATCGAACGGGGGATTCACCCGGCAAAATGGACAAAGGAAAACATTGCCGGGATGCGCGAGCAGCTGAAAAGCATGGGGCTTTCCTATGACTGGTCTCGTGAATTTGCCACCTGCGATGCTGATTACTACCGGTTCGAGCAGAAAATGTTTCTCGATTTTCTCAAGGCCGGTCTCGCCTATAAAAAGGAAAGCTGGGTCAACTGGGATCCGGTAGAAAACACTGTCTTGGCCAATGAACAGGTTGTCGACGGCTGCGGCTGGCGATCAGGGGCACCGGTGGAACGCCGCCTGCTGTCGCAGTGGTTCTTGAAGATCACCGCTTTTGCCGATGAACTGCTGACAGCGCTCGAAGGTCTTGACCGCTGGCCGGAACGGGTCCGGCTCATGCAGCATAACTGGATCGGCCGGTCCGAAGGGGCCCGCATCCGCTTCGGGCTGGCGGTGAATGATCAGGACCGCACCGACGAGATTGAGGTTTTCACCACGCGTCCCGATACGCTTTTCGGGGCATCGTTTCTGGCCATTGCCGCCAATCACCCGCTGTCGCTCTCCCTCGCCGAAAATAACCCCGAACTGACAGCCTTCATCGAGGAATGCAACCGCATGGGCACGGCGCAGGCCAGCATCGAACAGGCGGAGAAGAAAGGCTTTGACACAGGCCTCAAGGTTATTCATCCCCTTGATCCTGAACGAGAATTGCCGCTTCATGTCGCCAATTTCGTGCTCATGGATTATGGCACGGGGGCGATTTTCGGCTGCCCCGCCCATGACCAGCGTGACCTTGATTTCGCCAATGCCTACGGTCTGCCCGTCACCCCGGTTGTCTTGCCCGAGGGAGAAGACCCGGAGGCTTTCAGCATTACCGATACCGCCTATACCGGTGACGGCAAACTGTTCAATTCCGGTTTTCTCGACGGGCTTGATGTCGAGGCGGGGATCAGTGCTGCCATTGCCGCCATTGAAGAGCGCGGCAGCGGTTCCGGCGAAGTGACCTGGCGGTTGCGGGACTGGGGTGTCTCACGGCAACGCTACTGGGGCTGTCCGATCCCGGTTGTCCATTGCGATCAATGCGGTATTGTCCCTGTCCCCGATGATCAGCTGCCGGTGACCCTGCCCGAAGATGTCGATTTCGACACGCCCGGCAACCCGATTGCCAATCACCCCACCTGGAAGCAGACAACCTGCCCTGATTGCGGTGGTGCGGCAACACGTGAAACCGATACTTTTGATACTTTCTTCGAAAGCTCGTGGTATTTCCTGCGGTTTGCTGATCCTGATCCGGCGATCGCCTTTTCCCGTGAAGCCATGGCCTATTGGCTGCCTGTTGATCAGTATATCGGCGGCGTTGAGCACGCGGTTCTGCATCTGCTCTATTCGCGGTTCTTCACCCGGGCGCTTTCGGCCTGCGGCTATCTCGATCTCGATGAACCCTTTGCCGGGCTGATGACCCAGGGGATGGTCTGCCACCAGACGTTCCGCGATGCCGAAGGCAACTGGCTCTTCCCCAGTGATGTTCAGCGTGAAAAGGATGATTGGGTGACCCTCGCCGATGCCGCCCCCGTCACCCCGGGACGCATCGAGAAGATGAGCAAGTCGAAACGCAATGTGGTTGATCCCGAAAACATCATCTCCGCCTATGGGGCTGATACGGCCCGGCTCTTCATGATGTCGGATTCGCCGCCGGAACGCGATATGGAATGGACCAATGCCGGTGTTGAAGGCGCCTGGCGGTTTATCCAGAAAGTCTGGCGGATGTCGCTGGCCGAAGATACAGCCCGGCCGCTCGCAGCCAGGGGTTCCGCCATGCCTGATGACCTCGATGATGCCGCCAAGGAAGCCATCGGCGAAACTCACCGGACCATTGCGTCGTTTGATCAGGATATTGACCGGTTCCGGTTCAACCGCTGTGTTGCAGCTCTCTACACGCTCAGCAACACGATCAATGATCTCAAGGGGGCGTCACCGTCCCAGCAATGGGCACGGCGTTTTGCACTGGAAACCCTGACCCGGCTGCTGGCCCCGATTGCCCCGCATATTGCCGAGGAAATGTGGGAAAACCTCGGTCATGATGCCATGGTGGCAACGCTGGACTGGCCGCAGGCCG
>JBMHCY010000121.1:0-3187 GCA_049889655.1 Puniceispirillales bacterium (SeqCode) | reverse complement strand
CAATTCCTGTGGTAAGGCGCTCGATATTGCCCGCATGGCAAGGGATATGCATGGCGGCAACGGTATTTCCGAGGAATATCACGTCATGCGCCACATGGTGAATCTGGAAACAGTCAACACCTATGAGGGAACCCACGATATCCACGCGCTGATTCTGGGGCGGGCACAGACCGGCCTGCAGGCGTTCACCGGCGCCTAGCCTGATCAGGTATTGAAGCCGAGTTCCCGCGGCCGCAACAGCGACAACAGTTTGCCACTGTTCGGCATGACCTGGCCGAAGGTATCGGCTTCGAACACCACATCACCCACGGATGCGGTGGGAAAATCGGCGATGAGGCTGGCATTGTGGTCCTCATCGACGGCCATCAGGATATCCATGAGGATGATTAGCCCCGGATTATGGCCGATGATCAATGCGGTTTTCTTGTCGGCGGCATGGTCCCGCAGAACATCATAGAGCATATCACCGGTGGCGTTATAGATACGCTCATCAATGACCGGTTCATCATGATACCCCAGAACCGGCAACGCGTGCTCGGCAGTCTGGCGTGTTCGCGTCGCCGGCGAGACCATGACAATATCCGGCTTGGGCATATGGCTTTTGAGCATTCTGGCCATCTGTGCCGAATTACGTTCGCCCCGGGTGACGAGAGCACGGTCGAAATCCTTGCCTGTGCGTGAAACGATCTCGGTTTTCCCGTGCCTGAATACAAGCAGCCTTGCCATCACAAATCCCTGAAAAGTCTAAATCTGCCACGATTTCAACGGACATCAAAGCCTTTTTGGTCGCGGTGTTGAATTTCACTGTCCGCCGCCATGATCAGGTTTGTTTTTCCCCTGGCTCTGTACTAGAACAGGGAAAAGACAGAGTGGAGAATAGCATGGCAGGCAAGTTTCCCGGTTTCATGGAAGCCATCGGCAATACCCCGTTGATCAGGCTCAACCGAGTCAGTGACGAAACCGGTTGTGACATTTACGGCAAGGCTGAATTCATGAACCCCGGGGGCTCGGTCAAGGACCGTGCCGCCAAGGGGATCATCGAACACGCCGAGCGGACAGGCGCGCTCAAAAAGGGCGGCATGATTGTCGAAGGAACTGCCGGCAATACCGGGATCAGCCTCGCCATGTGCGGCAACGCCCGGGGTTATCGTTCGGTGATCGTCATGCCGGAAACGCAATCGCAGGAAAAAAAGGATATGCTGCGGCTGCTGGGGGCTGATCTGCGGCTTGTTCCGGCTGTTCCCTACAAAAACCCTGATAATTACGTCCGCTATTCCGAACGTCTGGCTGACGAACTAAACGCCGAGACCGATGCCGGTGTTATCTGGGCCAACCAGTTTGACAATACCGCCAATCAGGAAGGCCATTATACAACGACAGCCCCGGAAATCTGGGAGCAGACCGGCGGCCGCATTGACGGCTTCACCTGTGCGGTCGGCTCCGGCGGGACAATCGCCGGGATCGGCCGCTATCTGAAGGAAAAGAACCCCGAGGTCAGCATTGCGCTGAGTGATCCGGAAGGCTCCGCCCTCTTCCATCACTATGCCTATGGCGAGCTGAAGGCTGAGGGCAATTCTGTCAGCGAGGGGATCGGTCAGGGCCGGATCACCGGCAATCTGGCACTGGCCCCGGTGGATACGCAATACCGGCTTTCCGATCAGGAAGCCATCCCGATCATCCAAGACCTGCTCGTCGAGGAGGGCCTGCTGCTGGGCGGTTCAAGCGCGATTAATATCGCCGGGGCGGTGCGGCTGGCCCGTGATCTCGGCCCCGGGCATACGATCGTGACCATTCTCTGTGACAGCGGCCAGCGCTATCAATCAAAGATATGGAACCCCGAATTTCTGGCCGAAAAGGGCCTGCCCATTCCCGGGTGGCTGTCATGACTGAGCCGCTGATCAGCGTCGATGAGGCGCTCGCCTTGCATGGCAAGGATCACGTGGTTTTTGTCGATGCCAGTTTCCACCTGCCAACATCGGGGCGAGATGCGGCGGCGGAATTTGAGCAAAGCCATATTGCCGGGGCCCGCTGGTTTGATATCAACACGATTGCCGACCCGAAAAGTGATCAGCCCCATACCATGCCGAAAGCCCCGCTCTTTCAGCGGCATATGCAGCGGCTGGGGATCGGCAGTGATGACAACCTGATCATCTATGATACATCGCCCTTCTATTCAGCCGCACGGGCCTGGTTCATGCTCCGCTATTTCGGCCATGCAGCGGTTCAGGTGCTCAATGGCGGCTTCAAGGCATGGCAGGATGCTGGCGGCCCGCTGGAACGCGGTGCCTCTCCTGAGTTTTCAGGCAGCCGCTTTACCGTTGGTGATCCTGTCGGCACGGATGGGGTGCGGTCGCTTTCCGCCATGAAAAAGCACGTCGAGACCGGAAACCGGCAGATCCTCGATGCCCGTTCACCCGGGCGGTTCAACGGCAGCGAGCCGGAACCTCGCGCCGGTCTGGCCAGTGGGCATATGCCCGGGGCTGTCAATATCCCCGTCAGTACGCTGATTGACCCTGAAACAGGGCTATTCAAGGATCAGCAGAATCTGGCCGCGGTCTTTGCCGGACTTGATCAGGACAAGCCGATTGTCACGACCTGCGGTTCTGGCGTCACCGCCTGCGGGCTGGCCCTGGGGCTGGCCTTGATCGGCCGTGAGGATGTTGCGATCTATGACGGGTCATGGAGCGAATGGGGCAGCCGTGCGGACTGCCCGGTTGCGCTCTGATCAGTGATCCAGAATCTGGCTGAGGAAGAGTTTCGTCCGGTCGTTCTGCGGATTGCGGAAGAAGGATTCAGGCTCGTTCTCTTCAACGATCTGGCCTTCATCCATGAAGATCACCCGGTTGGCGACCTTGCGCGCAAACCCCATCTCATGGGTCACACAGATCATCGTCATGCCGTCTTCGGCAAGCGCCACCATGGTATCGAGCACTTCCTTGATCATCTCCGGGTCAAGCGCTGACGTCGGCTCATCAAACAGCATCAGCTGAGGCCGCATACAAAGCGCCCGGGCAATTGCCACCCGCTGTTGCTGACCCCCGGAAAGCTGGCCCGGATATTTATAAGCCTGCTCGGGGATCTTGACGGTTTCGAGGAAGTGCATGGCAATATCCTCGGCTTCCTTTTTCGGCATCTTCCGCACCCAGATCGGGGCGAGCGTGCAGTTTTCCATGATCGTCAGATGCGG
>JBMHCY010000120.1:0-3761 GCA_049889655.1 Puniceispirillales bacterium (SeqCode) | reverse complement strand
TTTCTCAATCGGTGGTGATCTGTTCGAATCTCTTTTCAAGCGACGTCACAACGTCAAGGATGCGGGCCGTATCCTGCCCGGGCATGGCGGTATTCTTGACCGGTGCGATGGCTATCTGCTGTCCGCCCCTCTCGTCTATGCGGTGGTGACTTTCGGGGGGATTGATGGCTGATCAACGGACACTGACTGTTCTCGGGGCCACGGGATCAATCGGCACATCGACGCTTGATCTCGTCCGCCGTTACCCTGACCGTTTCCGGATCACCGCCCTCACTGCAGGCCGTGACAGTGTGGCGCTCGCCGAGCTGGCCCTGGAGTTCAGGCCCGATCATGTTGCTGTGGCCGATATGGCGGCTTTTGACGATCTCAGGCAACGTCTTTCCGGCAGCGGCATTGAGGTCCATGGCGGCGAAGAAGCCGTTGCTGATCTGGCCGCCCTTGAGGCTGATATCACGGTGTCAGCGATTACCGGCATGGCTGGGCTGATGCCGACCATGGCCGCAGTCAGGCGCGGTGGGACCATCGCGATTGCCAACAAGGAAGCGGTTGTCACCGCAGGGTCGTTTCTGCTGGCCGAGGCCCGGCAGTCCGGGGCGACAATCCTGCCAGTGGATTCAGAGCATAATGCCATCTTTCAGGCCTGGGCTGATGCCGATCATGCCAGTATTGAGAAAATTACCCTGACAGCTTCCGGCGGGCCGTTTTGGGATCACAGCCGGGAGGCCATGGCCTCAGTCACCCCCGATCAGGCACTCAGGCACCCCAACTGGTCGATGGGGGCGAAAATTTCCATCGACAGCGCCACCATGATGAACAAGGGGCTTGAGGTCATCGAAGCTGCTGTTCTGTTTGATCTGCCGGAAGACCGCATTGATGTGCTGGTGCACCGGCAATCTGTGATCCACGGGATGGTGCATTACCGTGATGGCTCTTGCCTGGCGCAACTGGGGGCTGCTGATATGCGGGTGCCGATCGCCCATGTGCTGGGCTGGCCGGAACGGCTGAACTGGCAGCCGCCCTCGCTTGATCTCGCCAAGATCGCCACGCTTGATTTCGAAGCCCCGGATCACCACCGCTTCCCGTGTCTTGAATTGTCCCGGGCGGCATCACGCCAGGGCGGGCTGGCTCCCGCTGCACTTAATGCTGCCAATGAAAAGGCAGTGGCATTCTTCCTGGACGGGGCGATCGGGTTCCTTGATATTGACGGGCTCAATGCGCATATCATGAATGGGCATGATCATCCGCCAGTTGACGGGCTTGCCTCCGTCTTTGATCATGACCGCATGATCCGTTCGGCCTGTGATGCGTGGCTGTCGTCGCGCTAGGCTCCAACCCTCGTTTCCGGTGCAAGCATGGATTTCCTGATCAGTCTTATCGGCTTTCTCATCGTCCTGACCCCTGTGGTGTTCTTCCATGAACTGGGGCATTTCTGGGCTGCCCGCCGTTCCGGTGTCACGGTCGAGGTGTTTTCGGTGGGGTTTGGGCCTGAGATTCTCGGGCTTACCGACCGCCACGGCACCCGCTGGAAATTCTCCGCACTGCCGCTCGGCGGTTATGTCAAGATGGCAGGGGATGAAGATGCCGCCAGCACCCCTTCGGCTGATGCGGCGGCAACCCCGGGGAGTTTTCAGTCAGCCAGTGTTGGCGCACGGGCCTTTATCGTTGGCATGGGGCCGCTGGCGAATTTCATCCTCGGCGTGCTGCTGATGGCGATGGTCTATGTCGGTTATGGCAAGATCGTTACCCCGAGCGTTGTCAGTGATGTCATGGCCGATAGTGCCGCTGCCGCTGCCGGGATTGAGCCGGGGGACAGGATTGTTTCGATGAACGGCCATGAAGTCAATGATTTCAGCAGGTTGCGGAGCATTACCTTTGAAAATCCGGGTGTCACCATGCCGATCACTGTTGATCGTGGCGGGCGGGTTATCGATCTTAGCATCACCCCGGATGTGATCGATGATGCCTGCCTCGGGGCGCGCTATGGCCGTCTCGGTGTCATCTCCGAGGGCCGGGCGCTCAAGCCTCTCGGCCCGGGTGAAGCGCTCTACCACGCCTCGATTGACAGTTTCACCATGGCAATCGATATGCTGCGGGGGATCGGCCGCCTGGCCAGCGGCAATGCCAACAAGGGTGAGATCGGCGGGCCTGTCAAGATTGCCGAACTTTCCGGTCAGGTTGTCAGCCAGGGCATCGTCAGTATGGTGGTGTTTATCGCCGTGATCTCAATCAACCTCGGGCTGGTCAATCTGCTGCCGATCCCGGCCCTGGATGGCGGTCACCTGATGTTTTTCGGGCTTGAAAAGATCATGGGCAGGCCGCTTGATCACAAAACCCAGGAAATTATTATGCGTGTTGGCCTGTCACTGCTGATGACACTGATCATTTTCCTGACGCTTTTCGATGTTGCGAGCATTTTCACGCGAGACTGTTAAATTTCTTTAACCAGCCTCGCTTGGCGGTTATAGTGTTGGCACATCGAAAAAGGGTTCGACCATGATGAGATTGCTTGCCGTTCTTGTTCTTGTTGCGGGATTATTTTCAGCGGCTGTCCCCATGCCGGCATCGGCACAATCTGATACCGTTACTGTTTCAGAAATCAGGATCGCGGGAACCCAGCGTATTGATCCGTCCACTGTCCTCGCCTACGCCGATGTGACTGTCGGCGACACTGTTGATAGCCTTGCGCTCAACGATGTGCTGCGGCGGCTTTATGCCACTGATCTTTTCAACGATGTCAGCATCAGCCTCGATGGCTCTGCCGTGGTGATCACGGTTGACGAAAACCCGATCATCAACCGTATCTCGATTGAGGGCAATGATGTCCTTGACGATGAAAACCTGCTTCAGGTGCTCGATATCAAGCCCCGGCGTGTCTTCACCGACCGTCTGGCACTTCGGGCCAAGGCCACGCTGATGGAAGTCTATCGCCAGTCGGGGCGTTATGCGGCGGTGATTGAGCCCAAGATCATCGAATTGCCCGACAAGCGCGTTGATCTCGTTTTTGAAGTTGATGAAGGCCCGCTGATCAAAATCTCAAAGATCAAGTTCATCGGCAACCAGGCCTTCAGTGATTACGCGCTCCAGAACGTCATCCAGTCGCGTGAGGCCAAGTGGTATATTTTCCTGACCTCGAACGACAAATATGATCCGAACAGGCTGACGGTCGATGTTCAGAAACTGCGCCAGTTCTATTTGCAGAACGGCTATGCGGATATCCGTGTGACGCGCTCCAGTGGAGAACTGCTGGCTGACCGGAGCGGCTTTGTTATCACCTTCCAGATTGAAGAAAACCAGCTCTACACTGTCGGTGATGTCAGCCTGACCTCTGAGATTGAAGGTGTTGATATTGATGCTCTGCTGGCCACCAGCACGCTTGAAACCGGTGAAGTCTATGATGTGCGGGTTCTCGAAGAAACGCTCTCGGCGGTGACAAACAAACTGGGCGAGTTCGGCTATGCTTTTGTTGATGTCACCCCTGATCTGCAGCTCGACAAGGAAGAATCGATTGTCAACATTGCCCTTTCCGTCGGCATGGCGCAGCGGAACTATGTGGAAAAGATCAATATCCGGGGCAATGACCGGACGCTTGACCGTGTTATCCGGCGCCAGTTCGAGCTGGTTGAAGGGGACAGTTTCAACCAGCTGAAACTCACCCGTTCAGAGCGTAATGTCCGCAACCTCGGCTATTTCTCGAACGTTTCGGTTGATGTTCTGCCGGGCAGTGAAGCGGATCAGTCCGTGGTCGACATGCTGGTCGATGA
>JBMHCY010000119.1:0-6856 GCA_049889655.1 Puniceispirillales bacterium (SeqCode) | reverse complement strand
CCGCCACCGCCTTGCCCTTGCGTAGGTCCGCCACCATGATGATGCTGACAGGACGCGCCGGGGCATCGACAGGTTCGGCCACCGCCTCGCCATCAGCGGTAATCGCGGTGATCTCAACAACCGTCACGGGCGGCAGTTGATCCGGGGTCGAAAGACGGCGGCCTTCAAGGGATTTCAATTTGCCGCTTTCCGCCAGTTGCCGCAGCCGCTGGCGCAGGGCTGAACGCCCCTCCACCTTGATGTTGAAGGCTCTGGCGATCTCTTTGATCTTGGGCGGCTCCGGCTGGTCGCTGATAAACGTGATCAGGCTGTCATCATCGGGCAGGGGGGGCTTTGTTGCGTCATCCTTTTTGTCGGCCATGGATCAGGATGCCGATTTCTTGCGGGCTTTTTTCTTGCCTGAAGCGGATTTGGCAGCCTTCTTGGCGCGGGTGCGACCAGGGCCACGAGCCTTTTTCGCTTCGATGAGTTTGATCGCCTCTTCGAGGGTAATCGCCTCTGGATCCATCGTCTTGGGGATGGTGGCGCGGATGCTGCCCAGTTCGACATAGGGCCCGAAGCGGCCTGACTTAACCTTGATATCGCCGCCGTCTTCGGCCTTGCCGAGGTTGCGGCCGATCTTCTGGCCGGATTCGTTGATCATCGTCACCGCGTGATTGATCCCGATGGTGATGACTGTGTCATCGGCGGGAATGCTGATATAGGCATCAGCGTATTTCAGGTAGGGCCCGTAGCGGCCGATCCCGGCCTGGATCATCTCCTGCGTATCAGGATGCGTGCCGATCTCCCGCGGCAGGGCCAAGAGGGCCAGCCCCTTGGCGAGATCCATGCTGGCCACATCCATGTTCTTGGGCAGGCTCGATCGTTTCGGTTTCTTTTCCTCAAGGCCGCCGCGCTGGACATAGACCCCGTAAGGCCCTTTCCGCAGCCAGATTTCCATGCCGCTTTCCGGATCAGTGCCAAGGCAACGGTCGCCGCCGGCCATTTGCTCATCCTGGCCGTTGTCTTCACCGTCCTGATTGATCTGGCGGGTATATTTGCATTCCGGATAGTTGGAACAGCCGATAAACGCCCCGTAACGCCCCATCTGCAGCCCGAGCGTGCCGTTGCTGCAATGCTGGCACTGGCGCATCGGCTTGCCGCTTTCATCGGCGGGGAAGAAATGCTGTTCGAGCAGGGTATCCACCTTTTCGAGCACATCACCGCGGCTGAGATCAATCATGCCGTCGATCTGCGCCTTGAAATCCTGCCAGAAATCTTTCAGCAGGCTTTTCCATTCAAGCTTGCCGTCGGAGATTCTGTCGAGGTCTTCCTCAAGCCGGGCGGTGAAGCCGTATTCGACATAGCGGGCGAAGAAACTTTCCAGAAACGCAGAGACGATACGGCCGCGGTTTTCCGGGATGAACCGGCCGCGATCCTTGATCACGTAATCCCGGTCCTGGAGCACTGACAGCGTGCTCGCATAGGTCGACGGACGGCCGATCCCCAGTTCTTCCATCCGCTTGACAAGGCTGGCATCGGTGAAGCGGGGCGGCGGCTGGGTGAAATGCTGTTCCGGTGTCACCGTGATCTGCTTGATTGCATCACCACTGGCCAGCGGCGGCAGAATGCGGTTTTTGTCATCGTCACCGTTTTTGTCGGCTTCATCACGGTCTTCCCGATAGACGGAGAGGAACCCGTCGAAAACAATGATCGAGCCAGTCGCACGCAGGGCACAACGGCCATCGGCATCGAGAATATCGGCACGGGTCTGGTCCAGTTCAGCCGATTGCATCTGGCTGGCGATGGTCCGCTTCCAGATCAGGTCATAGAGTTTGCGCTGGTCATCATCGAGAAACCGGGCGATATCTTCGGGTTTCCGCATAATATCCGTGGGTCGGATTGCTTCATGGGCTTCCTGGGCGTTGGCAGCCTTGGATTTATAGATGCGCGGGCTTGTCGGCAGATAGCGGCTGCCTTTCAGGTCTGTAACCGCCTTGCGGATGCTGCTGATCGCTTCCTGACCGAGCTGGACGCCGTCTGTCCGCATATAGGTGATGAGCCCGGTTGTTTCGCTGCCGATATTGATCCCTTCATAGAGTTTCTGGGCAACCCGCATCGTGCGGCTGGCGGCAAAGCCGAGTTTGCGGCTGGCTTCCTGTTGCAGGGTCGAGGTGGTGAAGGGCGGCTGCGGGTTGCGCTTCATCCGCTTGGTTTCGACCGTACCGACCTGAAGCGTTGCCCCGTTGACAGCATTGACCGCTGCTGTTGCCATGGTTTCGTTGGCAAGGCTGAGCTTATCCAGTTTGCTGCCGTCAAGATGGGTCAGCCTTGCCGGGAACTGCTGGCCTGAGGCGTTTTCGACAACAGCATCCACGGTCCAGAATTCATCGGCCTTGAAGGCTTCGATTTCGGCCTCGCGCTCGCAGATCAGTTTCAGTGCCACCGATTGCACACGCCCGGCGGAACGCGCCCCGGGCAGTTTCCGCCAGAGCACAGGCGAGATGCCGAAGCCGACAAGATAATCGAGGGCACGCCGGGCAAGATAGGCATCCACCAGCTCGCTGTTGATCTGGCGCGGGTTTTCCATCGCATCAAGGATCGCGTTTTTGGTGATCTCGTTGAAAACAACACGCTCAACCGGGGTCGAGCCGATGGCGTTTTTCTGGTTCATCACTTCCTGGATATGCCAGGAAATCGCTTCCCCTTCGCGGTCCGGGTCAGTTGCGAGGATCAGTTTCGAGGCTTTTTTGAGTGCAGAATTAATCTTGCCGATCGGCTCCTTCTTGCTGTCGGCAACCTGCCATTTCATTGCAAAGTCGTTGTCAGGATCGACCGAGCCGTCCTGTCGGGGCAAATCACGGATATGGCCCACTGACGCGACCACGAGGTAATCATCACCAAGATACTTGTTGATCGTTTTGGCTTTGGCAGGTGATTCGACAACAACGAGTTTCATGCAGTATCCACACTTTGTCTTCTGTATGCCGCCAGGTCAGGCGGCAAGATATGAATTTCAATACAAGGTGTTAATCATCATCGTAACGCCGCGAAACCCGATTGCCGAAATGTCTTGTGATCTTTCCGGCCAGTTCAAGTTCAAGCAATGCGACGATCACCACCGCTGGAGAGAAATGACACTGACGGATCAATTCGTCAACCTCGGTGGCATCGTAGCCAAGCATTTCAAGCAGAATTTCACGCGCCTCAGGCAGAACATCTTCCTCGACAGGCTCATTCACCGAGGGCCCGAGCCGCCATTTCTGATAGCCGGGATCACCAAGTTCCGGGGTTCTGACAGCCTCGGTCACATCCGCCGCATTCTGGACAAGGGTGGCACCGTCACGGATCAGGCTGTTGCATCCCTGGGCACGCGGGTCGCGTGGTGATCCGGGGACGGCCATAACCTCCCGCCCGCGTTCGTTGGCTTCGCGTGCTGTGATCAGCGAGCCGGATTTCAGCCCGGCCTCAACAACGATGGTGGCCACCCCAAGGGAGGCGATCAGGCGATTGCGGATGGGGAAATGCCGCGCCATGGGCTGCAGCCCCAGTGGCATCTCGGAGATGATCGCCCCTTCTTCGGCAAGACGATGATAGAGATTGTTATTCTCGCGCGGGTAGATCTGGTCAACCCCACCGGCCAGCACCGCCACCGTGCCGTATTCAAGCCCGCCTTCATGGGCGTGACGATCAATCCCCCGGGCCATGCCGGAGACAATTACATAACCGTAACCACCGAGATCATAGGCAAGGTCGCTGGCAAACCGGCAGGCGTTTACCGATGCATTACGGGAGCCGACCATGGCGATCAGCGGTTTCTGCAGCAGTGCCGCATGGCCGAGAATGGTGATCGCCCCGGGGGCATCATCATAGGCGTTAAAGGCGGGGGGGTATTTTTCCTCGCCCCGGACCAGTATCTGGCCACCCAGAGATTCAACCTGGCGGAATTCCTTTTCAACGGATTTGATGCTGGCCAGTTTGGCCCTCGTGCGGCTGCGCTTCATCAATTCCGGCAGGGCCTGGATGGCCTCAATAGCACTGCCATAGCGACTAATCAGCAGAAAACTTGTGACCGGGCCGATATTGGTGCTGCGGATCAGTCGCAGCCGGGCTATTTTTTCATCCTGTCGCATGGGATGAAAACCTAGCACGTAAAAATTAAGATACTCTTAAACTTCAGACGGAAAGTTATTGGCCGATGCGCGGCTCTTCCCCGGCAAGCAGGCGGGTGATATTCGCCTTGTGGCGGCTGATGGAAATGATGGCGATCAATCCCGCGGCAAGGCTGAAGGGCAGTTGCTGCGGTGGCGG
Source organism: Puniceispirillales bacterium (SeqCode) (assembly GCA_049889655.1). Classification (GTDB taxonomy): domain Bacteria; phylum Pseudomonadota; class Alphaproteobacteria; order Puniceispirillales; family UBA1172; genus UBA1172. The sequence continues at coordinate 2,566 of JBMHCY010000119.1, read as the reverse complement.
CAGGAGCAGCCACAGGCTAAGCGGAGCCGCCAGATAACTGACCATGGCCGCGAGTGAGGAAATTCGCCCCACCGCCGCCGTTGCCAGCCAGGTGCCGCACATCACCACGCCGGAGAGCGGATGCATTGCCAGGACGACACCGATGCCGGTGGCCACGCCTTTGCCGCCGCGAAACCCGAGCCATACGGGAAAGCAATGGCCGATGACGCTCATCACCGCCGCCACGGCAACGGCATCAGGCTGGCCTGTCGTCTGGGCGGTGATCACCACCGCCGCTGCGCCTTTGCCGCTGTCAAGCAGGAGCGTCAGGGCGGCAGCGGCTTTGTTGCCGGTACGCAGAACATTGGTGGCCCCGATATTGCCGCTGCCGATGCGGCGCAGGTCACCGAGCCCGAACAGTGCCGCAATAACGATCCCGAAAGGGATCGATGCCAGCAGATAGGCAAAGCCGCCGGTGAGAAGCAGATCAACCATGGCTGTCAATCCATCTCGGCAGGATGGATCATCACCCCGTCGACCCAGGTCGAGATCACCATTCCCTGCACGGGTTGGCCTTCGAACGGTGTGCTTTTCGACAGCGAATGAAAGTTTTCTCCCCGCACCTGCCAGCCACGGTCAGGGTCAATCAGCACGAGGTCGGCCGCGGCCCCTTCCATGAGGCTGCCGCCAGGCAGATCAAGCAGTGTTGCCGGGGCACTCGTCACCATTTCAAGCGCCCGCGACAGGGAGACAACACCCTGAACCGACAGCCCGACAACCATCGCGAGCAGGGTTTCAAGCCCGGAAGCCCCGCGCGCCGCAAGGCCGAAGGGCAGCAGTTTGGAATCCCGGTCATGGGGGGCGTGGTCGCTGGCTATGCAATCGATCGTGCCATCGGCGATGCCTTCAAGAATGGCGAGACGGTCATCATCGCTTCGCAGCGGCGGGTTGAGCTGAAAGCGCGTGTCGTATTCCATCACCGCCAGATCGTTGAGCATAAAATAGGGCGGGGCGGTATCGGCTGTCACGGCGATACCCTCTGCCTTGGCACGGCGGATCAATTCCACCCCGCGGCGGGTCGAGACATGGGCAATATGATAGCGGGCCCCGGTCAACCGGGCCAGTGTCAGGTCACGGGCGATCATAATCTCTTCAGACTCGGCCGGTATCCCCCGCAGGCCGAGGCGGGTTGAGTTTTCGCCTTCGTTCATCTCGCCATCATGGGAAAGCGCCAGGTCTTCGGCGTGCTGGATCACCGGTTTATCAAGCATGGCCGCGTAATCCATGATCCGCCGCATCATCAGGCTGCCTGAGATTGGCCTGATCGCATTGGTGAAGCCCACCGCCCCGGCTTCAGCCAGCAGCCCCAGTTCGGCCATGGCCTTATCTTCAAGCCCCTGGGTGGCTGCCCCATAGGCATAGAGCCGCGGGGCCTCGGCACGGTTATCATGGCGGATCAGGGCGGCAAGGCTGTCGGGTTCGTCCAGCACGGGGTTGGTGTTCGGCAGGCAGACCAGCGAGGTGATCCCCCCGGCGGCAGCGGCACGGGCCAGTGAGGTGCGGCTTTCCTGATGTGCATGACCGGGGTTGCGCGACTGCACCCGCATATCGATCAGCCCCGGTGCCAGCACGGCCCCGCCGGCATCGATCACCGTGGCCTCTTTCGGGGGTTTGCCGCCGGCATTGACCGCCGCGATGACACCGTTTTCGACAAGCAGCGTGCCCAGGGTATCCAGCCCCGAAGCCGGGTCGATCAGCCGGGCATTGGTGAAGAAGACCGGTTTCATGATCGGGCTCCCTTGCGGCGGGCAGCCACGGCCTCAAGGCAGGCCATGCGAATGGCGACGCCCATTTCAACCTGGGTGGTGATAAGGCTGCGTTCGTGATCATCGGCGAGGTGGCTGTCAATTTCCACACCGCGGTTCATTGGCCCTGGATGCATGATCAACGCCCCGGGGCTGGCCGCAGCCAGTTTCTGGGCATCAAGCCCGAAGAGATGGAAATATTCGCGCTGGGATGGCGTTTCCGTGCCCTGCATTCGTTCCGTCTGGAGCCGCAGCAGCATGACAATATCAACGCCGCGAATACCTTCCATAATGTCGTGATGGGTTTCCACCCCCATCGCCTCGATCCCCGCAGGCAGCAGGGTGGCGGGGCTGACAAGGCGGATTTCCGCCCCAAGGGTCGATAGCAGGTGGATGTTCGAGCGGGCCACCCGGGAATTGGCGATGTCTCCGCAGATCGCGATCTTGAGCCCGGTGATATCACCGAGGCGGCGGCGGATCGTCAGCGCATCAAGCAGCGCCTGGGTGGGGTGCTCGTGGCGGCCGTCACCGGCGTTGATCACCGCCGCATCGACGTGTTGCGAGAGCAGCAACGCCGCCCCCGAATGCTGATGCCGCATGACCAGAATATCGGGCTGCATGGCGTTTAGCGTCACCGCCGTATCAAGCAGGCTTTCGCCTTTCTTGATCGATGAGGTGGAGACAGGCACGCTGACCACCGACGCCCCGACCCGGCGGGCGGCGAGATCAAACGACACCCTTGTCCGGGTGGAATTCTCAAAGAACAGGTTGAAGACAGTAAC
>JBMHCY010000118.1:0-7019 GCA_049889655.1 Puniceispirillales bacterium (SeqCode) | reverse complement strand
AGCCCCGCGATGCGGGCGAGGGCGTTGATATCGGCATGGGCCTCGAGATGGTCAGCAAGGGCGTCGAGCCCTTCTTCGACCATCGCTTCAAACCGCAGCCCATCGCCGTCAGGGCTGCCATCGCGGGTGGCGAGCCAGACCCCGCGATAGGCATCGCTGGCAAAAAGCCCGTGCATATAACAGCCCATGATCCGGCCATCGGCACTGACTGCCCCATCGGGGCGGCCGTCATCAAGGGTCAGCATCGGCCGCGCGGTATCGGGCCCTGTGGTGGTGCCGAGATGGATCTCATAGCCTTCCACCGCGACCCCGCCAGCAGCGGCAACACCGCGGGAAAACCGCACTGTCTTTTGCGGTTGCAGGGTTGTTTCGATATCGAGCAGGCCAAGGCCTTCACAACTGCCGGGCCTGCCTTCGAGCCCTTCCGGATCATGCACAGCCCGGCCCAGCATCTGATAGCCGCCGCACAGCCCCATGACCGCAGCCCCCTGCCGGGCCAGCGCCTTCAGATCAATATCCCAGCCCTGCTCCTTCAGAAAAGCAAGGTCGGCGATGGTCGCCTTGGAACCGGGCAGCAGCACCAGGTCAGCATCCAGCGGCAGCGGCTCCCCGGGCTTCACCAGCGTGACCCTGATCCCGGGATCGGCGGTCAGGGGGTCGAGATCATCGAAATTGGCAATCCGCCGCAACACCGGCACGGCGACATGAAAAACAGTTTCCGCTGCACCGCGATCAGCCTTGGCCTCGAGATCGAGAATATCTTCCGCAGGCAGGGTACGGGCACGGTCAAACCATGGCAGAATCCCCAGCCCTTGCCAGCCTGTCGCCGCTTCAATGATCGCCATGCCATCGTGAAAGAGGCTGGTGTCACCCCGAAACTTGTTGATCAGAAATCCCTTGATGCGCGCGGTTTCCTCTGGCTCAAGCACATTCGCCGTGCCGACCAGCGAGGCGATGACGCCACCTCTATCAATATCACCCACGAGCACCACCGGCACATCCGCCGCCTCGGCAAAACCCATATTGGCGATATCACCTGCCCTCAGGTTGACCTCAGCCGGGCTGCCCGCCCCTTCGATGATGACAAGATCAGCCTCGGCCTTGAGCCGGTTGAAACTGTCGAGCACCCGCGGCAGCAGTGTTGCCTTGTGGCTGCCGTATTCGCGGGCCTTCATGGAACCGAAGCGCTGGCCCTGCACAATAATCTGGGCGCCGGTATCGGTTTCGGGTTTGAGCAGCACAGGGTTCATGTGGATGCTGGGGTCAGCATGGGATGCCCGGGCCTGGAGTGCCTGGGCCCGGCCGATCTCACCGCCTTCGATCGTCACGGCAGCATTGTTCGACATATTCTGCGGCTTGAACGGCCGCACCGTCAGCCCGCGTCGGGCAAAGATCCTGCACAGCCCTGCCACCAGCAGCGACTTGCCGACATTCGACCCTGCCCCCTGCACCATGAAGGCGGCTGTCATAATCAGAATTCCACGCCGATCTGCGCCTTGACCCCGGACCGGAACGGATGCTTGATCAGCGTCATTTCCGTCACCAGGTCAGCCGCCTCAATAAGCGCCTCGCTGGCATTGCGCCCGGTCAGCACGACATGGGTCATCGGCGGCTTTTTGCTGGTGAGGAAATCGATCACCTCGGCCTCATCGATATAGCCATAGCGGAGCGCGATGTTGATCTCGTCCAGCAGCACCATGTGCATCCCGTCCTGCATGATCAGGTCTTTTGCCTTTTCCCAGGCTGCCTGAGCGGCGGCGATATCGCGTTCTTTATCCTGGGTTTCCCAGGTGAAGCCCTCGCCCATGGTGTGGAACTGGCAGCGATCGGCAAAATGGCTGGTGATCAAATCCCGCTCGCCGGTCGACATACCGCCTTTGATGAACTGCACCACCGCCGTCGGCAGACCGTGGGCGATGCCGCGAAAGATCATCCCGAAGGCTGCCGAGGATTTACCCTTGCCCTTGCCAGTATGGACAATCACGAGCCCCTTTTCGATCGTCTTTCCCGCCATGATCTTGTCACGGGCCTGTTTCTTCTTGGCCATCTTGGCGTTGTGGCGATCAATCTCTTCCTGTTCTGTCGTCATGATATGATTTCCTTTCACGGGCATTCTGGCCTGTTTGGCGCGGTTGTGCCAGTGTTTCGATGACACTGTTGCGCCGCGGCTGCCAGAGCCCTCTTTCAATCGCTTCGTTGAACCGGTCGAGCATATCATCAAGGGCATGGGGATTGGCCGTCTCAATGAACGTGCGCACCTCTTCGTTTTCGATCCAGGCTTCGTGCACCGCATCGAAAAGATGCCCCGGGACCTGCCGTGTCGTGGCGGCAAAGGCAAAAAGATAATCGAGCGTGGCGGCGATCTCGAACGCCCCCTTATAGCCATGGCGCATCACCCCGCTGAGCCATTTCGGGTTGGTCGCCCGGCCCCTGACAACGCGGCTGATCTCTTCGCCGAGGCTGCGGATCACCGGCTTTTCAGCCAGGCTGTGATCGTTCATGTAAACAGGGGCATCACGGCCTTTGATGGCAGCCACACTGGCAGCCAGCCCACCGGCAAACTGATAGTAATCATCACTGTCGAGAATATCGTGTTCACGGTTGTCCTGATTGTGGATGACCGCATCGACTGCCCCCAGCCGCTGCTCAAGCCCGCTGCGGGCCTCCATGCCTTCGGTTTTGTCGCCATAGGCATAGCTGCTCCAGGTCAGAAAGGCATCGGCAAAATCGCTGCGGTCCTGCCAGATGCCTTCGTCAATCAGGGTCTGCAGACCGGCCCCATAGGCCCCGGGGCGGGCGGAATAGACGCGGAAACCGGCTTTCAGACGCGCCTCATCAGGGCTCATCCCCTCGGCTTCCATGGCGGCAGTCTCGGCCTTCATGCGGGCAGCAATGGGGTTCTGGTCTTCCGGCTCATCGAGATCGCCGACAGCCCGGGCAACCTTGTCAACCAGAGCGATCTGCGCCGGGAAAGCGTCACGGAAAAACCCGGAACAACGCAGGGTGACATCCACCCGCGGCCGCCCCAGCACGGAAACGGGCATAATCTCAAACCCTGTCACCCGTCGCGAGGCTCCATCCCATTTCGGCTGCACCCCCATCAAGGCGAGCGCCTGGGCGATATCGTCACCGCCGGTTCGCATATTCGCTGTCCCCCAGGCGGAGAGCACCAGCGCTTTCGGATAATTGCCCTGATCCTGAACAAAGCGTTCGATCAGCAGTGTTGCCGAGGCAAAACCGATCCGCCAGGCTGCTTCGGTCGGCACAGCACGGCTGTCGATGGAAAAGAAATTACGCCCGGTGGGCAGGGTTTCGGGGCGCCCCCGTGTCGGTGCACCGGCAGGAGCCGCAGGCACATAACCGCCATCAAGGCCCTTCAGCAAAAACCGCAATTCATCGCCGCCGCAGGCATCAATCGCGCTGCTCACCGCGGGCAGGGACTCCGCCAGCACGGCCCCGGTTTCCGCCCATGCCGGGTCTGCCTTGATCTGTCCCGAGACAAGCCCGGCGGCAACAAGCCCGAGGCGTTCCACCGTATCACCCTGATGCCGCCAGGGGGTCGGGTCGATATCAGCAAGCAGCGGCGGTGTCGGACCTGTCCAGGCTGCGGCAGCATCAGCTGCCAGCGGATCAAACCCGTCGAGCCCCAGATCACGGGCCAGGCTGCGAAGGATTGATTGCCGGGCCCCTTCACCATCACCCCGGGGAATGCGCAGGATCGCCGTGATCAGATCATCACGAAGCCGGCCTTCCGGCGACCGGCCATAGATATGCAGCCCGTCCCTGATCTGCATTTCCTTTAGGTCACAGAGAAAGTTATCAAGTTTCAGCAGTTTTTCATCATCAGGGTCAGTGTCGGCGATCCCGCAATCGGCCGCGATCCCGGCACGGGCAGCTGTCTCGATGATGCGGCTGACAAGATCACTGCTGCGGCGGGCATCCATCCCCGCGGCTTCGTAATATTCATCCATCAGGGTTTCCAGCTCGGCCATGATCCCGTGGCTTTCGGCCAGCGTCATCGGTGGCGTCAGGTGATCGAGAATCACTGCCGCTGTTCGTCTCTTGGCCTGGCTGCCTTCACCCGGATCATTGACGATAAATGGATAGAAATGGGGCATCGGCCCGAGAATGGCATCGGGGAAACACGACGGTGAAAGGGCCAGCGCCTTGCCCGGCAGCCATTCCAGATTGCCGTGCTTGCCCAGATGGATCACGGCATGGGCCCCGAATTCATGACGCAGCCAGAAATAGAAGGCGAGATAATGATGTGGCGGCGGCAGATCAGGGGAATGGTAACTCGCCTTGGGGTCGATCTGATAGCCGCGGGCGGGCTGAACAGCCAGAATGATATTGCCGAAACGGCGCAACGGCAGGGCCAGACCCTCACCGAAGCGCATCGGGTCTGCTTCCGGGGAACCCCAGCGTTCCTCGACCTGCTGGCGCAGGCTTTCAGGGAGATGCCGGTAATGCTGGTGATAGCGGTCAAACGGCAGGGTGACCTCAACAACGCGGCCTTCTTCATCGGCCCGGTCAAGGCCACTGTTGGTTGGCACGGCCAGCAACGCCTTGATCACCGCAGCTGAATCTGCCGGGGCGTTGGCTGCGTCATAGCCGGCGGCGGCCAGATGCTGCATCACCACCGCCGCGCTTTCCGGTGTGTCAAGACCAACCCCGTTGGCAAGGCGGCTGTCCTTGTTGGGGTAGTTGGCCATGATCAGCGCAAGGCGGCGATCCGGGCGCGGCGTTCGGGCAAGGCGGGACCAGGCTGCGGCAAGGGCGGCGGTAAAACGGCACCGTTCATGATCAGCATCATAACCGGTGACCATGGCCTCGGTGCGTTGATGGCGGCGCGGCGGTGATTTGAAACCGATCACCCGGCTGCTGATACGGCCATCAAGTTCTGGCAGTACAACGTGCATGGCCAGATCACGGGGGTTCAGCCCGGCCATGCCGTCAGCCCAGGTTGACCGCGTTCCCGAAGCCAGCATCGCCTGAATAACGGGTGCATCAACCCCGGCAAAAGGCCCGGGGCTGTGATCGGCCTTGCGCTGCCCCGCCGGATCAGAAACCGCAAAACTGGTGAGATTGAGGATCACCCGCGGCGGCGTTTCGGCAAAAAGCGAGGTGACAAGATCTGCCGAAAACGGATCCTTGAGGCTGGCAACAAACACCGGCAGGGGCGCCATGCCACTTTCCAGAAGCGCGCTGATGAGCCCGTCGACAGGCGCAGTATCCCCGGACTGGGTCAGGGCACGATAGAACACCACGGCCGCCACCGGGGCGTCCTCCGCAATCCCCGCCTGACGCCAGAAGCGGCCGATCATGGCGAGATCGGCAGCGGCTTCCCCGGGCCAGTAAAGCCCCGCCGGGGGCAGCGGTTTCGGCAAGGCCGCCTTGGCCGTGCCATCGATCAGATCATCGCAATGGTCGAGAAAGGCAAGGGCGTTTTCCATCCCGCCAGCAATAAGACAGGCATTGAGCCTCTCAAGATCATCAGCAGCCATGGTCGAGGCAGCATCGAGTTCCGGGTCCGGCTTGCCATCGCCTGCCAGAAAGGCCAGCGGGACCCCCTTTTTGCGGGCCAGTGCCGCGATCTGCTCGACCCCATAGGGCCAGTAGGACGCCCCGCCCAGCAGCCGGACAACAATCACCCGGGCATGGCTGAGGGTGTTCTCGCAATAAAGATCCACCGAATAGGGGTGATTGAGATTCATGTAATTGGCCAGTCGCACTGCCTGACCATCGCGACCGGAAGCATCCACCGCCGCCGCCAGCATACTGATTTCGGTATCCGCCGCGCTCAGGAAAACAAGCCGCCCCGGCGACTGACCCAGATCAACCGCTTCGCCATCCTGGTAGAGATCCCCTGATTGCTCGATGCGGAGAAGGTGCATGGCGATCAACCCTGCCTGGCGATGATCACCCCGTCGAGGGCAGCAGCGGCAGCATCCATATCTGTTTCGGCAAGACCGATCAGCACAAGGCGGCCATCACCGCTGGCTTCACCGCCGAACCAGGAATCAACACGGCGGCCGACAGCCTGCACCGTCAGCGGCAGGGCCTTGCCGTCAACCGGCAGTATCCCCTTGGCACGGAGCAGGTGATGCGATGCCACCACATCTTCCAGCTGTCGGCAGAACACCTCATGATCGGCCAGCCGGTCAAGGCGGACAACAACCGAGGTGAACGCATCATGGCCGTGATCGTGGTGATGGTGGTGGTGGTGGTGATCATCGTGATCATCGTCGTGATCATGGTCATGGTCATGGTCATGGTGATGATGATAATCCTTGCTGCGGGCAAAGGCCTCTTCTTCGAGATCAAGGCCGAAGATCGCCTTGAGCGGTGCCGCATCACCACTGGTGATGATCACCGGCGTTGATTTTTCGGTCATCTCCTCGAGCCTTGTGCTTACCCGGTTGCGGGCATCATCGCTGATCAGGTCGCTTTTCGAGACAACCAGCAGGTTGGCCGCGGCCACCTGATCGTGGAAGAGTTCATCCACCGGGGTTTCGTGATCGAGTTCCGGGTCCGCGCTGCGCTGGGCTTCGAGAGCGTCGGCATCTCCCACCACCGCACCTTCGGCAAGGGCAGCCCCGTCGACCACAGTGACAACACCGTCAAGCATCACCCGGGAGCGGATATCGGGCCAGGAAAACGCCTGCACCAGTGGTTGCGGCAGTGCCAGCCCTGAGGTTTCGATGATAATGTGATCCGGCGGTGGGTCCTGGGCCAGCAGCGCCTGCATCGACGGCAGAAAATCATCCGCCACTGTGCAGCAGATGCAGCCATTGGCCAATTCGATAATATCGTCTTCGGAACAGTTGGGGCTGCCGCAAGCCGCCAGCACATCACCATCGACACCGACATCACCAAACTCGTTGACGATCAGCGCGAGCCGCCGGCCGTCGGCTTCTTCAATCAACCGGCGGATCAGCGTTGTCTTGCCTGCCCCGAGAAATCCGGTGATCACCGTTGCCGGTATCCGCGTTGCCATCATTGTCATCCCCTGTCATGCC
>JBMHCY010000117.1:0-11064 GCA_049889655.1 Puniceispirillales bacterium (SeqCode) | reverse complement strand
CATGAAGTGGAAATGGTAGTGGCACTGTCGCGTGGCGGGGCCAATATCGCCGTCGAGGATGCGCTGGGCCACGTCTATGGATACGGGGTGGGGATCGATATGACACGGCGGGATCTGCAAGCTGTCGCCAAGGAACAGCGTCGCCCCTGGGAGCCCGGCAAGGCGTTCGAGAAATCCGCGCCGATGGGGGCGATTGTTCCGGCGGATCAGATCGGCCATCCCGCGACAGGGCGGATCAGCCTCAGCATCAATGGCGAGACCCGCCAGGATGGTGACCTCGGTCAGATGATCTGGAAAACGCCTGAGATGATCGCCTATCTCTCCCGCTTCTATGATATCGCGGCAGGTGACCTGATCATGTCGGGAACGCCTTCCGGGGTCGGGCCCGTCAGCCGCGGCGATGTGATCACCGCAGCCATTGACGGGGTCGGCGAGATCACCGTGACGGTGGTCTGAAGAAAGCGGGTGTCGGCGGCATGGCGCGTAAATCGCCCACAGGTCTCGGGATGAAGATCGCCATGATGCTGGCCTCGCTGATGCTGGCGGGCTGTGGTCTTGATCTTGAACCGATCCCCCAGCCTGTCTATGTGACAGCCCCGGAAAACCTGCGCCCTCGCCATGACCTGATCACCGGCCAACGCGTTTTCAACCTTGTGCCGCGGGCGGAAATGGACAGGCGCGCCCGCAGCAACCTCGAAGACAGGCTCGGGCTCTACCGTATGGTTGGCTTGCGGCAGATCACCGATCCGGCAGAAAGGCGGCTGGCGCGTCTGCAGGCAATCGCTGACAGGGTGCATCGCAACAGCCACCTTGCCGATCGCCAGATCGACATCATCCTGATCGAGAACAATGTCTTTCAGGCCTATACCTTTGGTGGCGGCGCCGTGGTGTTCTATACCGGTCTGGTGGAAAGGCTCGATGATGATCAGCTTGCCGGTGTTGTGGGGCATGAGCTCGCCCATATCGCCGCCGGCCATATCGCCGAGGAGACGAGCCGGGCGATTGTCAACACCAATACCCCGGAAAGCCTGACACCGCTCGCCGGATTCTACGGGATCAACGCTGAAATGGAGGCGGATAGGGTGGGGCTTGTTTATACGATCCTGGCCGGATACGACCCGGCGGCAAATGTGCATTTCTGGGCAGATCAGGCCCGTCTCGGCGGCCGCGATATCCTCAACCCTTTTGCCGACAGCCACCCCCCTTATCATGACCGGGCCGCTGCCCTGGCCGAAGATGCCGCGCTATTGTTGCGCCAGCCCCCGGGGGAAAGCGAAAGCGACCGCCAGCACTATCTGCGCTGCAACCCGCTTTATTGCCTCAAAGATGCTGACTGATCAGCCTATCCTTAAGGTTTAAAGCATTAATGTAATTGCTAAAATATTATTAACGTTATATAAGATGATAACGTTAAAGGTGCTTTGTTGATCAAGTTTTCACTAATTGAATCAATCAAGTGGCAAAAGTTGTCCGGCACCGGTCTTGCGGTTGCGGCGGCCTTGCTGATGGTCAGCCCTGCTGCTGAGGCCTCCGTCGACTGTATTCCCGATGATCCCGCCCAGTCTGTGCCGACTGAAAGCATCGATCTGATGCTGATCGAAAGCATTCAGGAAAACGTTGTCTACTGCACGCCCCAGCCGACCCGCCCGGAGCTCAAACTTGCCGGTGGGGTGGACGGGTTTCTCGAAACCATCATCGGTGAAGTCTCAATTGACGGCAAGGCTGTCGAAAACGAAGTGCTGGCGGCTCGGTTCACGGTCAACCGCCCGGCCATGCGCGCCCTGCAGGTGCGGACCCGGCTGGAATGGCGGCGTGATGGTGAGCCCCTCAGCAATACCGATGAATCCCGTTATCGGCTCGGTGATGACGATATCGGCCATAAGCTGAGCGTCAAGGTCGAGCTCATCGACAGCAAGGACAGAGTCATCCTGACTCGGCTGAGCGGCGAAACCGATCGCATCATCATGATGGAACACCTGCCGGTGATCAGCAACCTGGCTCTTTCCGGCCTTGGTCTGCCGGGGGAGAACCTCAAGGTCACCTATGATTTCAGTGACAAGAACCCCGAAGATACCGAAGAAGGAACCGTGATCACCTGGCTCCGCAACAACCGGGCGATCAGCCATGCAGTCGGATCAAATTATCTGCTGGCGGAGGCTGATGTCGGCACGGCGATTGCGGTCATGGTCACCCCGCGCAGCAGCGACGGGATTATGGGCGAGCCGGTTGTGGCCAATTTTGACGGTACGATCGAACCGCTGATGGTGGAAGTCGTCCCCGAACCGGAACCGGAGCCCGAAGACCTGGTCGAACCAGCTCCGGTTCTGGTGGAAAAGAAGGCCATCGAGCCGATCATCACGGTGACACCGCCGGCAGCAACCGCTGCCCCTGAAGACGATGCCGTCGCAGATCAGGCCACCGGCGATCTGGCAGCCCTTGATCTTGCTGAAGACCCCGAGCCTGAAACCCAGCTGGAAACGCAGCTGGAAGACGATCTCGCTGTGGTCACGGAAGAAGAACAGACCCTGCCGGAAGCCGGGGCCGAGCCGCTGGCGGAAGAAGCGGAAGACCTGGCTTTGCTTGTTGTTCCCGAAGAGACAGTGGCCCCGGAGCCGGAAGAGGTCATCCCCGGCTGGCGTCTGGCCACCGAAGGGGATGAGATTCCCCCCGATGACGATGTCGAGACCCCGCTTCTGCGCTATCAGCCGGAGCCGGGCGAAACACCCTATGACGGTGAGCTGATCGCCCTTGCGGAAGGGCTCGATCTTGCTGTCCAGCAGTCGGGTGTGCTGCGGCGGATCAATTTTTCCGAAACTGAAATTCTCGCCGAGCGGGACCTCAAGGCAATCAATGATCGGTATTTCAAACAGCCGATCACCCTGGGGATGATCCGCAGCATTCTTGATGACACCAACGCACTCTACACCGAGGCGGGCTATGCGCTGTCCCGTGCCTTGCTGCCGGAGCAAACCATTTACAACGGGGTTGTCTCCATCCAGCTGGTCGAAGCCCGGGTGGGCAAGATCGTGGTTGAAAACAACCGCATGGTTAAAGAGACATACATTCGCCGCAGTCTCGGTTTTAAATCGGGTGATTTGATCAAACTGTCACGGCTGGAAAACAAGATCCGCCGCTACAACGCCAACAACAAGAGCACGCTTATATCAGAACTTGCGCCGGGGGAAGGGTTTGGCGAAACCGATGTGTTTCTTAAGGTGGAAGAACCGGATTCCTTCGAATTGCCTTCTGTTTCGGTCAATAACCACGGCAGCGAGCTTTCCGACTGGCGGCAGAACACCTTCACCACTGTCTTCAACAATATCTTCGGCTATGATGACGAATTATCGGTCAGTTTTGCGGATTCCGAAGGGTCGACAACAAAATCGTTCCAGCTGTCCTTCCCCTTTGATGAGTTCGGCACCAATGTGACACTCGCCCGCAGCATGACCGATACCAAGATCAAGAGCGGGCCCGATACAACTGTCGGCTATCGAGGCTCGAGCCATTCCAACAGCATTGGCATTTCCCGGCCGATGGTCTTCAATGATCGCTATTCGATCTATCTGAGTGCGGTCTTTGCCCATGGCTATGGGGATCTGGTCCAGCCGGGTGATGCAGCTGTGCTGCTGTCGCGCAGCCATACCCGGAAATTTGCGCTGTCCACCCCGATGAGCTGGTCGGATGGGGTGACAACCCTGTCATTCTCACCGATGGTCTCGGTGATCAACGCAGTGACCGAAATCCCACGATCGGAAGACTGGATGGCGAAAGTCGAGGGTGATGCCGCCATCTCGCGGTTCATCACTGCTTACCTGACCGGCAATATGCGGGGAAAATTCCTCTATACCGAACACAGCAGTTTCATCAACCTGCCGTCCGAAATTCTCTCGGTTGGTGGGCCGGGTTCGGTCAGGGCCTACCAGCCGGGCGAAGATTCCGGCTATCAGGGCTATTTCCTGACGGCTGAATTGCGGACCGATATGGCCAACTGGGATTGGCGCAAACTGCCTGATTTTATGCCCAATGTTCAGCCTTACGTGTTCATCGACCATATGTTTGCCCAGAAACAGTACGGGCGGCGCAACCGTGCCGATTACTGGTCGGGCTTCGGGGTCGGCGTAACGGTCCCGATCATCGCCGATATTTTCACCTTTGACAGTTACTGGGCCAAATCGCTGGATGCTGATGCCCATAAGCAGGAAAAGGATGCCTATGATGATAATGTCATCAAGTTCGCCCTGAGTGCCAAACTCAAGCTCAATTGATCAACCCTGTTCACCCTTATGTATTAGAATTAACTTATTGTAGTAATACTTATATTTATGGTATTAAACTGTTTTAATTAAACACTGAATCGGGATTTGTATCCATGTTCAAAGATATTGATATCGTCAGCTTGTTTCTGCTGATCTGGTTTCCGGTCTCGCTGCTGATCTTTGCCGTGATCGGCTGGAATTATCTGGAGGGCAGCGTCCGGACATCGGCCTACAGTGCCGGTCTTGAAAAAGGCGCGGTTGAAGCCTCCGGCCAGATCTACAATGACATCATCAACAAATCGGCCAATCAGGATTGTAATACGGTTTTCATCCAGTATGACGGCCGCCGCGTTGACCTGATCAATGTGCAGTGTTTGCAGATCCTCAACGGTCAGGACCCTGAAAGCGGTGCTGCCGGGGATGAAAACGCTGACAGGGGCTAGCCTGAGATACTGATCATGATTGTCTGAGGGAGGCGGCATGCCGCGCAACTGGCGACACAGTAGAGGATTCAAATCTGCAGCATTGCTTTCGGTGATGCTGCAGGTTGCGTTTCCGCCTCTGGCGCTGGCGGCGGATCAGGCGCAGATCGTCACTGATGGCCGCACGGCCACGACCCTCTCCGTCAACGGCCTCACCACCGATGTGCGGACAAGCTCGATCTATGGCCAGACCGGGCTGAATTCATTTTCCCGGTTCAATGTCTATACCGGCAACACTGTCAATCTGCATCTGCCGGAGAACACCTCATCGCTGGTCAACATGGTCCATAACGAGACCTCGGTGATCGACGGTATCCTCAATGCCTATGAGGATGGTCAGATCGGCGGTGATATCTTCTTCCTCAACCCCCATGGTGTCATGGTGGGGGCAAACGGCCTGCTCAATGTCGGGACAGTCACTCTGTCGACCCCCACCCCGGATTTCATGAACCGGCTGTTGCAGGCCAATGGCATGGTCTCCGCACCCCACATGGCCAAGGTTTTAGACAACAACATGCCGCTGTCGCGCACCGGGGTGATTGATATCCGTGGCCAGATCAATGCTGTTGGGGGTGCCAGCCTTTCCGGTGGCAGCCTTGATATCAGCGGCACAATCGAAACCGGCGAACAGGCCCGGGTTGATATCACCAGCGTTCTCAACCTGCAGCAGTCCACTGATGTGGTCGATCTGAGTGCCCCGCCGACCGTTCAGCTGGCCGCCACCGATAACATCACCCTGGCCGGGCGGGTGGCCGCCGATGGCCGGGCCGGGATGAGCGCAGGCACGATCAATGTCACTGCCGGTGATACGATCATTGCCGCAGACGGGGCTGATCTTTCCGCCAGTGGTTCCGGGGCCAATTCAGCGGGTGGCACGATCATCGTCATGGCTGACCAGCGGTCGAGCCTGCAACAGGGGGCCCGCCTCAGCGCCGATGGCGGCACCAGTGGCGATGGCGGGTTTGTGGAATTCTCGGCCCGGGAAGTGGTTGATCTCGGTGGCGGCCGTCTTTCCGCCAGTGCCACCGATGGTGAGCAGGGTGAGGTCTTGATTGATCCGGCGACGATCAACATTTCCCAGAATATCCTGCGGTCCGGCTCCAACAGCGATGACAGTGATATCGGGCTGACCTGGTCGGCAGGCAGCATGACCCTGCAGGCTGATGACAGCCTCAATATCGGTGACAACGTCACCATTTCATCGCGTCAGGTCACCAACTCGAGCAGTGCCACCGCCCACCGCAATGATGCCTCCACTGGGGATTCCGGTGATATCACCCTCGATTCAAAAAGCATTACCCTTGGTGAGAACAGTGTTGTCACCGCTGAAGGGACTGCGGGCTATGCTGGCGGGACAGTCACCCTTGATGCCGATGATCGGGATAATGCCAGCATCATCCTTGACGGGGCGACCATCAAGGGCGGCAGTATTGTTCTCGATGCCGATGCGGAATTCGTTCCGGGCGGGGCCTATGATAACCCCACCGCCACCGCCAATGCCGAGATCATCCTCCGCGGGGATTCCGTTCTCGTGGCGAGCGACAATATCAGCATCACCGCCGATGCGCTTCAGGATAAGCCGGGGTATAGCGGCGGGGTGCTGGTGCAGTTTGATACCCGTGATGCGCTGGCCACAGTCACGCTCGACGGCTCATCCCTGACGGCTGGGGATACGGTGACCGTCACCGGTAAATCCGAAATCCGCACCGATCTGTCAAAGCAGGGCTGGGCGAACCTTGCCAGCCTGCTGCCGCTCGATGTTTCTGTCGCGATCACAACATCACGGTCGGATGTCACCCTTTCCAACGACACCTCAATCACCGCCTCATCCGGGGATGTCGATATCCGCTCGGAAGCGGTGACGCTGTCCACCACCACGGCTCAGGTGAACTCGGTGGGGGCGGCCCTCACCGGGGCCTATTCAGCGATTGATAACCAGGCCAACCTGTCACTTGAGGACAACACGGCCATTTCCGCCGACAATGTTGATCTGCTGGCCCGGACAAAGACCAATGTCACCACTGTGGCTGATGCCTCGGCGGCGGGGATCTCCGGCAGTTCGGGGCAGATCGCTGTCGGTGTGGCGATCATTAACGATAACACGACCACCAAAGTGATCGACAATGCCAGCATCACTGCGACCGGCGATGTGGCGATCAAGGCGGAAAGTGAACTTCAGGCCATCACCGCAGCCCGCGCCACCCAGGACGATAACTTCACGGCGACGGTGCAGTCGAAATTCGATGCCGGCATTGACAACACTTCGGCTCTGGATACGGATTTCCTCGGCTTCAATCTGGCCGATTTCCTCAAACAGGAATTCAGCGACAAACTGTCGGTGATGCCGGATTCATTCGGCGGTGATGGCGGCAGCAGTTTCCAGCTTGGCGGTGCCGTGGTTTACAGTGATGTGACCAACAACACCGATACCTATGTCGGGGTCACCAGCCCGTCCACGGCCACCACCGCCCCGTCGGTGACTGGCGTCAATGTTGATGTTCTGGCCAAGGGTGTGACTCAGGCGCAGAGCGTTGCCAGTGGCCGGACCGATAATGCAACCTATGGCGGCCAGGCCGGGATTGGTATCCAACTTGTTGAAAACACGCTGAAAAGCCGGATCGCTGGGGGTGACAGTGTCAACACGGAGATCACGGCCGACAACCTGACTGTGGCGGCGGAAACCGTATCCTATTCGGGCGAGCTGGATAACCAGAGCCGTTTCGGCGTCTATGCCAGTTCCGGTGTTGCTGCCGCCAGTGGTGATGATGGTGTCGGCATTGCCGGGGCGATCGCTGTCGGCATTAACGAGACCAACGAGACAGTCGCCGAGGTGGGGGACAACACCACCCTTGATCTTGATGAAGACCTGACGATCAGGGCGCAAAACGATACCGAGGTCAAAGTCATTGCCGATGGAACAGACAAGGCCAACCTTGTTTCAGGCAATCTGTTCAAGGCTCTGATGAGCGACAATGCCAGTGATGAGATCGACCCGGGCGAGGGCGGCACGCTCGGTGTCGGCGCCTCGATTGCGGTTGCCACCCACAAGAATGTCACGCAGTCGCTGCTTGATGGCGGGGCTGGCTTCACCGGCGGTGACAACCCCGATAACCTGACAGTTCAGGCGATCCAGACATCGGCAACGGAAACCGAAGCCAAGGGCGCCGGGGCCGGGTCGGTTTCAATTGTTCCGCTGGCTGCTGTCACGGCGGCGCGCAATACGGCCCTTGCTTCCATCGGAACAAGCGATACCAGCCTTACCACCGCCAGCAATGTCAGCGTCTCCTCGACTCAGACCATCACCTCTTCCGCTGTTGCTGACGGCACCGCCCAGGCCAGTTCCGAGGGCAATGCAGCAATCGGCATCACCGCCGGGGTGGTGGTGGCGCTTGACAGCAACAGGGCTGTCATCAACCGCAATCTGTCGACAAATGGCGGTGATATCACCATTGCCGCCAGTTCTTACAAGGATATCAAGTCGGGGGCGAAATCCTCCGCCAAGTTCTCGGATGAAGATGATGACAGTTCGTCGAGCAGTGACAGTGCCGACAATGCGTCCAACAACAGCACCGGCGATGCGTCATCAGGCATATCATCGGCAATATCCGGCTACACCGCCGATGCTGATGATGATGCCACCAGTTATGATTTCTCCTCGCAGATGTCCGCCGATACGGATGGGGCCAGCAACAACGCCTCGATCGGGGCCATTGATGAACCTGATGATGCGCTGACAGGGTATGACTTCGCCCAGTCCAGCGATGCCGCAGACCAGATCGGTGGTGATGGCGAGGATGAATCAAGCTCCAAGATCACTGTCGCCGCGGCGATGGGGGTTACCTATACGGAATCCGATGCCAAGGCGGAAGTCGCTGACGGGGTGACGCTTAATGCCGGGTCCGGCGATATCACGGTCCAGTCCCTCAGCAATACGGATTTCACCGCCGATGCTGATGCGTCAGCCACTGATGGGGATTACAACCTTGGCGGTGCTGTCGGGCTCAATATCGTCACCAACGAGAACACGGCCGAGGTCGGCGACAACACGACACTGACTTCTGGTGACATGACCGTCCGTGCCGCGATGCTCAGCCAGACCGCGGACAATACCACCGACAGCACCAACACGATCTATGCCGATGCCGTCGCCGGGGCGAGCACCGGTGAATTTTCCCTTGCCGGTGCCGTCGGGATCAATGTTGTCGTCAAGAACAACACCAAGGCGATCGTCAATACCGGGGCTGATGTGACCGCCAGCGGTGATGTCACCATCGCTTCGGTCAGCACCAACAGCTACCAGAGCAAGTCACTGGCAACGGTTGGCGAGACCAAGACGCTGTGGAAGGGGATCACGGACGAATTCAAGACCCTTAAGAACATGGCCAGCTGGCGCCCGGGGGATAACCTCTCGCTGGGTAATATCCAGGATGAGATCAAGACCGATCAGGATAACGCCACCGCCGCTGATGAAGCAGCCTCTGATGAGGAAGGCGGGGTCGGTATCGGGGCCGGGATCGCGCTCAACATCATCGTGGCCGAAAAGACGCAGTCCATTCTCGATGACGACGCTGATCTGCTGGGCAGCTATACCGGCGCAGTCACCGTCAGCGCCAGTGCCGAAAGCACCACCACCACTGATGCCTATGCCGGGGCCAAGCCTAGTGAGAGCGGCGGCGAGGATGCCAAGACCTCGCTCGATGCGGCAGTGTCGGTCGGTGTTCTGCTCAAGGAAGTTGACGCCTATATCGGCACTGGCTCGACGATCACCGCCACCGACAACATCACGATTTCCACCAATGCTGTGACGACAACGACCTCTCTGGCCAAAGGTGAGGTGACGGCCAGCGAAACCGCTGTCGGGGCCTCAGTGGCTGTCGGTGTCGCCCTTGAGAATGTGGACTCGCGGCTCAACCGGAACCTGACCACCAGCGGCGGGCTCGAAGTCTCGGCCACTGGCAACAACAAGGATATCGCCCTTGCTGATGCTGTCGCGGCGGGGACGGTTGTTGAAAAATACGCCTCCAAAATCAGCAAGACAAAAGACGAGCTGCTCTCAACCACCAACGAGATCGGTGATGTCAGCAACAAATCCACCTCGATCGAAGCGCTCAGCGGCGGCTTCACCGGCGGCGACGGCGCGTCGTTTGATACAACAGGCAGTAATACAAACACCGGCGAGAACAGCGGTGGTGAAGCCCAGCAATCAGGGTCGATCAACATTGCCGCCTCGGTCGCCGCCAACTGGTCCGAACACGAGGTCCGGTCAATCGTGGCTGACAACCTGACGATCAGTGTCGGTGGTGATGTCTCGATCACCGCCACCAATGACAGCAATTACCGCACCCGTGGTTCCGGTGTTGCTGTTTTCGCCGATAATGCTATCGGGGTTGGTGTCGGGCTGCTCAAAACAGGCCAGGTCACCCGCGCCAAGCTCGGTGATAATGTGACGCTGACCAATTCCGGGGCCAGCGGCAATGTCGAAATTCTGGCCACGACTTCTGAAAATCAGGGTACTGATACCGACAATACCAGTTTCCGTTCCTACGCTTCTGCTGAGGCGATTGCCGGGGCCGGCGGTGGTGATCTTGGGGTTGCCGGATCGCTGAGCCTTGTCGTTTCCACCGATAGCCAGAGTGCGGTTGTCGGCACCGGGTCCACGATAACGGCCCCTGAAAATGTCGTGGTCAAATCTTCCGCCACCAACAAGATCGTTAACCGTGCCTGGGCGATTGCCGTGGCTTCGGATGTCACCTGCAGTGATCCCGGCAATTGTGGTGACGGCAGCAGCGAACGCACGGCAGTCGGTGCTTCCATCGCTGTCAATGTGGTGGTCGATGACAACCTGGCTGAAATCGGTGAAGACGCCACCATCGCTGCCGGAGACAATGCCACTGTTCTGGCTGAGGACCGGTCTTCGGCGGCTGGAGATTTCACCCTTGATCCGGAAGACAATTCCACCACCACTGAAGATTACATCACCACCAATTACACCTCGATCCTGCAGAATTCTTCCTATTATGCCGAAGCCATTGCCGGTGGTGTTGCCCAGGGCGGCAATGCCGGGTCAGGATCGCTCGCCGTCACGGTTTCTGTCGGCAGCACAAAGGCGATTGTCGGTGAAGGGGTCAGCCTTGTTGCCGATGATGTGACCATCAAGGCCTATAATGAATCCGATGCCCGTCACCTCGTCGGGGCCTTGTCGATCTCCACTGACAAGAAAGCCATAGGCGCCTCGATCAGCGGCGTCTATATGCGCGAAGATGTCATGGCGATTGTCGGTAATGATGGCACGACCGATGACAACGCAACCACCACCATTGTGGCGG
>JBMHCY010000116.1:0-11295 GCA_049889655.1 Puniceispirillales bacterium (SeqCode) | reverse complement strand
AAATCCCTGCAGGACATCATTGCGATTCTCGGCATGGACGAACTTTCCGAAGAAGACAAGCTCGTCGTGTCCCGCGCCCGCAAGATCCAGCGTTTCCTGTCACAGCCGTTCCACGTGGCGGAAGTCTTCACCGGCTCCCCGGGCAAGCTCGTGTCGCTTGAAGACACCATCAAGGGCTTCACCGGCATTATCGACGGTGACTATGATGATCTGCCCGAAGCGGCCTTCTACATGGTTGGCACCATCGAAGAAGCTGTTGAAAAGGGCAAGAAAATGGCCGCAGAGGCCGCCTAACGGCAGCCCTGCCCATTTCGGTTAAGAAGGATAGGACAACATGTCAGATACCACTGCATTTGAACTGGTCACCCCGTCGCGTGTGCTGATGGCACGCGATGTGGGGATGGTCGTTGCCCCGGGGTCGGAAGGCCTTTTCGGTGTTCTGCCGCGCCATGCGCCGCTGATCTCAACGCTCAAGCGCGGGGTGGTGGAAGTCCATGACAATGGCAGTGTGACCGACCGGATCATGGTTGATGGCGGTATTGCCGATGTGACGGAAACCCGCTGCACCATTCTGGCGGAACGTGCTGAAAGCCTCGATGCCGACCGCCGCAGCGACATGGAAAGCCGTCTCGGGGAAGCCGAAGCCAACGGCAACGATGATGAGGCTGATTTCCTCAAGGCCGTGCTCGCGGCACTCTAGGCGATCTCGTCACGCAATTTTGCAAGCCTCCGGAAAATTTTCGGGGGCTTTTTCTTTGCTCTTGAAGGAGAGGTCGTCAGGCGTTGATCAACGGGATCAGCTGGCTCAGCACATTGTGGTAGACATCGCGTTTGAATGGCACGGCCATGCCCGGCAGATCAGCAGGTTCAGCCCAACGCCAGGCACGAAACTCCGGTTCCGGCGTCGCGATATTGATCTCCGCATCCACCCCCGTAAAGCGAAACGCCAGCCATTTCTGAGTCTGGCCGCGAAACCGCCCCTGCCAGAGCCGGTTGGCAAGATCTTCCGGAATATCGTAATCAAGCCAGCCGTCGTGCTCGCCAAGAAACCGGGCATTGTCGGTGCCGATCTCTTCCATCATTTCCCGGTAACCGGCCTCAAGCGGTGTTTCGCCATCATCAATGCCGCCCTGCGGCATCTGCCAGGCCTCGACCATGTTGTCGATCCGCTGGCCGACAAACACATGGTCAGCGTCATTGATCAGCACAATCCCGACACAGGGGCGATAGGGGCGCTCGGCATAAGGGGTCATAATGATCCTAATTGGTCAGGTTGCGGAAAACGTTGAGCCCGCGCAACAGATCAATCGCCCGTGCCAGCTGGTAATCTTCAAGATTGACCTGGTCTGCGCCATCATCGGCATTCTCGTTGCTCGTATCATTCTTGTCGTTGTCGAGCGCGCCACGCAGGTCTTCCTCGCGCACCGCACCTTTTTCGATATCCTCGACCACCGCCAGTTCAACCATGATATCGGGTTCAATCCCTGTCGACTGGATCGAGACCCCCGATGGGGTGTAATAGCGGGCGGTTGTCAGCCGGATGGCCCCGTGCCCGGGCAGCGGGATGATGCTCTGCACCGAACCCTTGCCGAAAGACCGCGTGCCCATGACCAGGGCCCGGCCGTGATCCTTGAGCGCCCCGGCGACAATTTCAGATGCCGAAGCTGACCCGGAATTGATCAGCACGACGAGCGGCAGGCCGTCCGATTTGTCACCTGCCGTGGCATAGAAGCGGGCGGCTTCATCCTCACGGCGGCCGCGGGTTGAGACGATCTCACCCTTTTCAAGGAAGGTGTCGGTCACGGAAATGGCTTCCGAGAGCAGCCCGCCTGGGTTGTTGCGCAGATCAAGGACAATCCCGTCAAGCGTATCACCGTGCTCTTCACGCAGGGCCTTGATCGCTTTTTCAAGCCCGGGCGTTGTCTGTTCGGAAAAGGTCGTCAGGCGGATATAGCCGACTTCACCATAGCTTTCGAAGCGCACTGACCGCATCTTGATCGTATCCCGGGTCAGGGTTACGGGGAACGGGTCGAGCCCTTCGCGGAGGATGGTGATCTCGATATCGCTGCCGACGGGGCCGCGCATCCGTTCAACGGCTTCGCTCAGCGTCATCCCCATGACATCCTCTTCAGCGATGCGGATGATCAGGTCACCGGCCAGGATACCGGCATTGGCGGCGGGGGTGTCGTCAATCGGCGAGACGACCTTGATCAGCCCGTCTTCCATGGTGATCTCGATGCCGAGCCCGCCGAACTCACCGCGGGTGCGTTCCCGCATTTTGTCAAAAGCATCATCGGGCAGAAAACTCGAATGCGGATCGAGCGAGGTCAGCATCCCGGTGATGGCATTGCCGACGAGGTCCTTGTCGCTGATTTCATCGACATATTCTTCGCGAACGCGCTGGAAAACATCACCGAACAGTGACAGTTGACGATAGGTCTCATCGCTGGAGGAAGACTGGCTCACAGAAACAGAGGGGATCACCAGCGTGACGACCAGAAAGCCGAAAACAGCCAGCCCGAACAGTGCCAGAACACGGATCGAATAGTGCAGAGACTGACTTAACCAATAACGGTAGAAAACCATGAAAAAGGGACTCCGGTCGACGCTGAAAGCGTTTCTATGTTGCCTGTTCTGCCTTGCAATATCAAGGTTTCGTTCCGGGTCAGGTCAAGAGCGACCTGCCGGTCATGGCGGCGGGCTGGGCAATTCCCAGCAGGGCCAGCAGCGTTGGCGCGATATCGGCAAGCCCGCCATCACGCAAGCCCTGGCCCGCCGCACCGCCGATCAGCCATGCCGGAACAGGGTTGTAACTGTGGGCGGTATGGGGGGAGCCTGTCTCGTCATCCCACATGATCTCACAATTGCCGTGGTCAGCCGTCAGCAGCATGACGCCGTTCTTTTCAGCCAAGACCGGCAAAATCGTGCCGATGGCGTGATCAACAGTCTCCACCGCCTTGATCGCCGCCCCCAGATCGCCGGTATGCCCCACCATGTCGGGATTGGCAAAATTGATGATGATCAGATCATAGCGGTCGCTTTCAAGCGCCTCGATAAGCCGCAGACGGACCTGTTCGGCGCTCATTTCCGGTTGCTGGTCATAGGTGGCAACCTGCGGTGACGGGATAAGGCTGCGGTCTTCCCCCGCCCGGCGGCCTTCCGCACCCCCGTTCAGAAAGAAGGTCACATGGGGGTATTTCTCGGTTTCAGCAAGCCGCAGCTGGCTGAGCCCGGCTTCGGCGGCAACTTCCCCCAGTGTCTCAGGGATGTCCAATTCGGCGAACAGCGTTGTCATGACAGCATCGAGCTCATCCGAATAGGACACAAGCCCGAGAGCTGGCAGCAGCTGCGGCCGGGCAGAAGCATCAAAGCCGGCATTATCAAGACAGAATGCGGCCAGCAACTGGCGGGCCCGGTCAGCCCGGAAGTTCCCCATGATCAGCGCATCACCATCACGCATACCCTGATACCCGGTGATCACCGTCGGCAGAATAAACTCATCACCGCGGCCATCGTTGCGGGCAAGGGCGATTGCGGCGGCGGCGTTGTCGGCCTCATGCTCACCTTCGCCGAAGGTAATGACCCGCCAGGCTGTCTCGGTACGGTGCCAGCGGTTATCGCGATCCATGGCAAAATAGCGGCCGGTGACTGTTGCCAGAAAGGCCCCTTCCGGCAGCGCCTTTTCAAAGGCGGGCAAGGTTTTTTCTGCAAGCCGCGGCAGCGTATCCCGGCCATCGGTGAAGGCGTGAATGGCCGTGGTGATACCGCGTTCGGCCAGCGCCCGGGCGAGGGCCAACAGGTGGTCATCCCGGCTATGGACACCACCGGGGGAGACAAGACCCATCAGATGGGCTGTGCCGCCGGTCTCCAGCAGCCGCGCGGCAAAATCTTCAAACTCAGGGCGGCTGGCCATTGATCCTTCGTTGCAGGCCCGATCGATCCGGGTCAGGTCCTGCGGGACAACCCTGCCAGCACCGATGGTCATATGGCCAACTTCGGAATTGCCGACCTGCCCTTCGGGTAAGCCAACAGCCGGGCCGGAAGCTTCGAGAAAGGCTTTCGGGACAGTTGCATCAAGCTGGTCGATGACAGGTGTTTCAGCCATCCGCACAGCATTGTTGCGGTCGTCTTCGCGATGGCCCCAGCCATCCATAATGCAGAGAAGAACAGGTCGTCGTGACATAGATATCCTATACAAGAGCCAGCCGCCGAAGACCAGCGTTCTGTCTCAAATCAGCCATGATGATAGGGATGTCCGGCAAGGATCATCTCGGCCCGGTAAAGCTGTTCTGCAAGCATGGCCCGGAACAGCATATGCGGCCAGGTCTGGCGGCCAAAGGCCAGCACTGTTTCGGCCTGATCAAGAACAGCACGGTCATGGCCATCAGCCCCGCCAATGGCAAAGACGGCATCGCGGCAGCCGTTGTCGCGATAGCGGCTGATCAGGTTGGCAAGATCGTCAGAAGCCAGATCACGGCCGTTTGGGTCCATGGCAAACAGCAGCCCGCCCGGGGGCACAGTCGCCAGTATCTTCTCGCCTTCATCGCGCTGGCGGACGGGGCCTGCCGGTTTCTTTGATGTCAGTTCGTTCAGTCGCCCGGGATAGGGGAGTTTGCCAAACCAGGCGCAGGCCAGATCATGTTCGGTCCAGCCCCGGCCGGAACCGATGGCGGTGAGATGGAGTTTCATGCCCTGTCCGGTTCAGCCACCGGCAACATTGATGGTCACGGTTTCGTCGAAATCCTGATCAACCCACATTTTTTCCAGTTGATAGAATTCACGGACTTCGGGGCGGAAAAGGTGGATGATGATGTCTCCGGCATCGATCAGGATCCAGTCACCGCTGGAACCACCTTCAGACCCGACAGCCTTAAACCCGCATTCTTTCAGTTTGCGGCT
Organism: Puniceispirillales bacterium (SeqCode); assembly: GCA_049889655.1. GTDB lineage: Bacteria > Pseudomonadota > Alphaproteobacteria > Puniceispirillales > UBA1172 > UBA1172. Next base: position 6,396 of record JBMHCY010000116.1, on the reverse strand, counting down.
GAGATGGTCGGCCATCGCCATCAGCTGACGTGATGATGCGCCTGAGGCGATCACCATGTAATCGGCAATGGACGATTTCCCGGCAAGGGGGATGGAAATAATGTCCTGAGCCTTGTCATCATCAAGGGAGGTCAGGACAACCTCGAGGATAGTGCTACTTTCAGCGGTCTTGAGATCGGAAATGGGAATGCTCCTGCGCTACTCTGATCCTATCTAAAGCGTAATCGCAGGATCAAAAAAATCAAATGAAAATTAATGAAAGTTGTTTTGCGCCCGTATCGCCGAGGCTGACAGCGGATTGACCGGGCCATGAATAAAGCACCACTGGCGCGGTTGCGGCCGTTTCCGGGCAAGCCGTTCCGGGGTGAGCCGAAGCCCGGCGATCCGCGCCCCGATACTGCCGAGGGCCGCAGCCTGCTGACGCGGCCGGTTAATGACAATCATCGGCATGGTGGCGGCAATCCGGCGGGGGCGATGCCAGCGGTGGAACCCGGCAAGGTTATCGGCCCCCATGATCCAGAAAAACCCGGCGCGCGGCGCACGGCGACTGATCGCCATCAGGCTGAGGGCTGTCTGGCTGAGCCCGAGCCTGGCCTCAAGGGCGGAGACCTTCATCGCCTGATGATACCGGCAGCGCCCTGCCATGGCTTTGGCGCTTTCATAGCGGCTCTTGAACGGCGCCATGTCCCGGCTATCCTTGAGCGGGTTCTGGGGAGTGACAAGCCACCAGATTTCATCAAGCCGCAACCGTTTCACCGCCAGATCGGCGATATGGGCATGGCCTTCATGGGCGGGGTTGAACGAACCGCCAAAAAGCCCGATCCGGCGGCGGCGGCGATCGTGAAACACCCGGGCAAGGCGATGCTGATGGCGTGACGGCAAAGCAGGCATTGTTCAGGGGCGTGTCTGGCCGGTGCCGCGCACCATGTATTTGAAACTCGTCAGCTGGGTTGCCCCGACGGGCCCCCTGGCGTGCATCCGGCCTGTGGAAATACCGATTTCAGCCCCCATGCCGAACTCGCCACCATCAGCGAACTGGGTTGAGGCATTGACCATGACAATCGCTGAATCCACCTCGGCAAGAAAGCGCTCTGCTGTCTCTGCATCTTCGGTGATAATCGATTCGGTATGGTTTGAACTGTATCGGCCGATATGGTCGATCGCCCCCCCGACACCATCGACAACAGCGATACTGATCACCGCATCAAGGTACTCGGTGCGGTAATCATCATCGGTGGATGGGTCAGCCCCGGCCAGCAGGGCCCGGGCTTCATCATCGGCAACAAGGCGGCATCCGGCGGTGCTCAGCGCCTCTCCGAGACGCGGCAGCAGGGTTGCGGCGACAGCACGGTCTATGAGCAGGGTTTCCGCCGCCCCGCAGATTTCCACCCGCCGCATCTTGGCATTGACGGTGACAGCAAGCGCCTTTTCCGGATCGGCCGCTTTATCAACATAGACATGGCAGATGCCTTCCAGATGGGCAAAGACAGGCACCCGGGCTTCCTGTTGAACCCGTTCAACCAGCGACCGCCCGCCTCGGGGGATGATCACGTCGATGCCGCCGACAGCGGCCAGCATAGCCCCGACAAGCGCCCGATCGGTGTTTTCCACCAGTTGCACGGCATCTTCAGGCAGTCCGGCCCCGGTAAGGCCTTCGCGCACCAGTCGTGCCAGCACGGTGGCGGTGTGAATCGAATCACTGCCGCCGCGCAGGATGACCGGATTGCCGGATTTGATCGCCAGCCCGGCAGCATCCACTGTCACATTGGGTCGTGATTCATAAATCACCCCGAGCACGCCCAGCGGTGTCGAGACGCGGGCGATATCAAGCCCGTTGGGGCGCTGCCAGCGGTCGAGTTCACGGCCGATGGGATCATCAAGCGCGGTGATATCCTCGAGCCCCCGGGCCATCGCCTCAATCCGGTCAGGGGTGAGGGTCAGGCGACCGATCATGGCGGCATCACGCTGGCGCTCCTCGGCGGCGGCGATATCTTTGGCATTCGCCTCCATGATCTCATCCTGGTGGCTGCGGATCAGCACAGCGGTGGCGGCCAGTGCCGCATTACGGCTTTCATGGGATGAGGTCGCCATCGGTTTCAGGCAGGCCCGGGCCCGGCCGGTCAGCGTTGTGATGCTGGCGCTGGCTTCGGATGGTATTGCGTTCATTCAGCCCTCCTCAATGCCGGTTTGATGTTTCCGGTTGAGAACAAGATCATCGGCATGGATGATCTCGTCGCGTCCCTGATAGCCCAGAATGCCCAGAATTTCAGTACTGTTGCAACCGGCAATCTGGCGGGCATCGGCAGCACTGTAATGGATCAGCCCGCGCCCGAGTTCGGTGTTGTTCTGGTCCGATACGGTGACAAGATCGCCACGCTCGAAATCTCCGGCAACGCCGGTGATGCCGGCCGCGAGCAGGCTCTTGCCCCGCATCAATGCCGCCGCCGCCCCGGTATCGACAGTGATCACCCCGGAAGGCTGGAGCCCACCCGCAATCCATTTCTTGCGGGCCTGCGGCGGGTTGGATACCGCCCGGAACCAGGTGCAGACGCCGCCCTGACGAAGGCTGCTGATCGGGTTGAGACCGATGCCGCTGCAGATCACCATATGGCATCCGGCGGCGGTGGCGATCCGGGCGGCTTCGATCTTGGTGATCATGCCGCCCGAGGCATAACTGGCATGGGCCGGACCGGCCATGGCGGTGATCTGATCATCAATATCGGCGACTTCAGGCAGATGCCTGGCCTCATCATGGCGGCGCGGGTCACGGTCATAGAGCCCGTCGATATCAGACAGCAGGATCAGGGCATCGGCGGAGATCATCTGAGCGACACGGGCGGCGAGCCTGTCATTGTCGCCATAGCGAATTTCGACGGTGGCGACAGTGTCGTTTTCGTTGACGACGGGGATAAAACCGCTATCCAGCAGTGTTTGCAGGGTTGCCCTTGCGTTGAGATGGCGGCGGCGTGTTTCGGTATCATCGGGAGACAGAAGAATCTGTGCCGATTTGAGCCCATGCGCCGCCAGGGCCTGCTGCCATTCCCCGGCAAGCCTGATCTGGCCGATGGCGGCGGCGGCCTGTTTTTCTTCCAGTTTCAGCTTGCCGTCATGGCGGCCCAGCGGATGGCGGCCGAGGGCAATCGCCCCGGAAGAGACAACGACAATACCGCAACCGGCAGCTGTCAGTGCGGCAAGATCTTCGGCAAGACCGGCCAGCCACGCTGCGTTGACTTCCCCAGTCTCATCATTGACGAGCAGTGCCGAGCCCACCTTGACGACAATCACCCGGGCTTGATCCATATAGGTTTCGGTGATGGCGGAAAAATCGGTCATGGCTGCCAGGGCTCCTGTTCGCGGTCGGCATCGGCCTCTTCCTGACGGGCTGCCGCAATCACTGCCCAGAGCTGGCGCATCGCCGCTGCCATGCCATCGCCGGCAATGGCTGATAACGGCATGACGGTTTCGGCCCCGGCGGCTTCCAGCCCGGCTTTCACTTCGGCTATGGCCGTCTCGTCCATGGCGTCGATCTTGCTGATTGCCGTGATCTCGGCCTTGGTGGCGAGGGTTTCATCATAGGCGGCAAGTTCACGCCGGATCACCTGCCAGTTGCCGACAGGATCATCGGCGGTGCCGTCAACAAGATGCAGCAGCACCTGACACCGTTCGACATGGCCGAGAAACCGGTGACCGAGCCCGATCCCTTCATGGGCGCCTTCGACCAGCCCCGGGATATCGGCGAGCACGAATTCATGGTCATCAACCGCAACAACACCAAGCCCGGGGTTGAGGGTCGTGAACGGATAATCGGCGATCTTGGGGCGGGCCGCAGACCGGGCGGCGAGAAAGGTGGATTTGCCGGCATTGGGCAGGCCAACGAGACCGGCATCGGCGATCAGTTTAAGCCGCAGCCAGACCCACATCCCCATGCCGGGGAAGCCCTTGTCGGCACGCCGGGGAGCTTGATTCGTCGACGATTTGAACGCTGCATTGCCGCGGCCGCCATCACCGCCCCGGGCCAGGGTGATTCGCTGCCCGACTTCGGTCAGGTCCGCGAGCACGATATCGCCGTCTTCGTTCAGGATCTGGGTGCCGACGGGCAGTTTCAGGATGATATCGCTGCCACTCGGGCCTGACCGCATCCGTCCGGCCCCGCCCTGCCCCGACGCTGCCTTGAAATGCTGCTGGTAGCGATAATCAATGAGGGTGTTGAGCCCGGCGGCACATTCTGCGATCACCGAACCGCCACGGCCGCCATCACCGCCGTCAGGGCCGCCACGGGGCACATGGGCTTCGCGGCGGAAACTGATGCAGCCGGGGCCACCATTGCCGCTTTGAATATAGACCTTGGCCTGATCCAGAAATTTCATCTCAATTCTTTCCAAACAAAAAAGCGCAACCTTGCGGATGCGCTCTTGTCAGCCACTGAAGGCCCGTTTGATCTGTCGGCATGATGCCGGAACCGGGCTCTATTCAGCGGCCTCGGTTTCTGGCACGACATTGGCAAAGGTGCGGCCGCCCGACTTGCGCGTAAAGGCAACCTTGCCTTCGGTCAGAGCGAACAGGGTGTGGTCTTTGCCCATGCCCACATTTTCACCGGGGTGGAATTTTGTCCCACGCTGGCGGATAATGATGTTGCCGGGAATGACAGCTTCACCACCGAATTTCTTAACCCCAAGACGGCGACCGGCTGAGTCGCGACCGTTACGGGAACTACCCCCTGCTTTTTTATGGGCCATAACAGCCTCCTCTGGCTAAATCGTCAGTCTTTTTTCGCGGCCTTCTTGGCAGCAGTCTTTTTGGCTGCAGCCTTCTTTGCCGGTGCTTTCTTGGCGGCCGTCTTTTTTGCGGCAGCCTTGGCAGCAGTTTTCTTGGCTGTGGCCTTCTTGGCCGGTGCCTTTGCCGCAGTTTCTTCCTTGGCTTCAGCCTTCGGCTTGGCCTTGGCGGCAGGCTTGACCTTGCCGTCGGCAGCGATATCGGTGATCTGGATCAGCGTCAGGCCCTGGCGATGGCCGCGGATACGGCGGAAATTCTTGCGCCGCTTGCGCCGGAAAACCATGATCTTCGGGCCACGGGTCTGGCGCAGGACAGTGGCGCCGACAGCCGCACCGGCAACGGTGGGCGCGCCCATGCTGACCTTTTCGCCATCAACCATCATCAGCACCTGATCAAATACGATGCTGTCGCCGGCTTCGGCGTCAATGTGATCAACGACAATCTTGTCGTCTTTGGCAACACGGTATTGTTTGCCCCCAGTTTTCACCACTGCATACATAGCGGTCATCCTCAGTCAAACGGCCCGGCTTCAACAGCCGTTACAGGCGATAGTCCTAGCCGGAAATCCATAAAAATTCAAGCGAAAGGGGCTACCTTTCGCTGACTGGGTCGGAATATAGCCAGTGCCAGCGTATTGTCAAGCCTCATCTTGGCTTGTGGCGGGCTTCACCCCTTGCCAGCAGGGTTGCAAAGCGGTAGAAGAAATCCGGCCCTCAATCAGGGCTTGCGGAGAGGTGGCAGAGTGGTTGAATGCGCCGGTCTCGAAAACCGGTATGGGCGCAAGTCCATCGGGGGTTCGAATCCCCCCCTCTCCGCCATCATTGCTTCTCCGTTGGCTGGTTGAGCAAACAACCAGGGCAAGCGCCATGATTGACCTCAGTTATGACTTTGATGCTGATCTTTGGCTTTGGCCGGCGAAAGACGCGTGGCATTTTATCACTTTGCCCGTTGAGCATGCCGAGGAGATCAGGTTTTTTGCGAAAACCCGCAATGGCTTTGGCAGTTTACGGGTGACGGTTCGAATCGGCGCCAGCGCATGGAAAACATCAATTTTTCCCGATAGCGGGTCGGGCAGTTTTGTCTTGCCCATCAAAAAAGAGATACGCAAAGCCGAAGGTCTTGCCGCGGGCGATCGGGCGCGGGTGCATTTGGAATTGGCCATCGAGCCGTTTTGATGGTGGCGTGATCTCTCGATGAAAACCTATGACGTCTCAGGCGTCTTTCCCTAGACCTTAGGGGCAGGGCGACTTAAGTTATTCGCAACCAAACACCGCCTTTCATCAAGGCGCTTTGTTCCACGTTTGAGCAGATCAAAAAGGATAGATCATGACTTTACCGCAAACCCCGTCTTTTCGACTTGATGGCAAATCCGCGCTGGTGACGGGCGCGTCTTCGGGGATTGGCGCAGCTTGCGCGGTGGCGCTGGCGCAAGCTGGGGCGCATGTTTTTGCGGCGGCGCGGCGCGGCGACAAACTCGAAGGTTTGGCCAAGGATGTTCAAGCCGAAGGCGGCAAGATGACGCCCGTGAGTTTAGACGTCACCGATCACGACGCTATGGCCACATTCATCGAAGCATCAGGGCCTTTTGACATTCTACTCAATTCAGCGGGCATGGCGCGGCAT
>JBMHCY010000115.1:0-3174 GCA_049889655.1 Puniceispirillales bacterium (SeqCode) | reverse complement strand
GGCTTGAAGGCAAGGAAGACGCTTATCCGGGTGAACTTTCCGGCGGCCAACAGCAGCGCGTCGCCATTGCCCGTTCGCTGGCGATGAACCCTGATGTTATGCTGTTTGATGAAGTCACCGCCGCGCTTGATCCGGAAACGGTGAAGGAAGTGCTGGTGACAATCAAGGAACTGGCACAGGAAGGCATGACCTGTATTCTTGTCACTCACGAAATGGGTTTTGCCCGTGAAGTCGCAGATCATATCTATTTCACCGATCACGGTGTGATTGTCGAGCATGGCCCGCCGAAAACCTTTTTCAGCAAAGCCAAAGACCCCCGCACCAAGGAATTCCTCAGCCAGATTCTTTGATTAGAATTCACTTGCGCACCCCCCTTAAATCAACAAACATGATTGCTATAGAGGGGGGATGGCGCCATGGTCCGCAGGGGCAAGAGAAAGACGTCCGATAACGCCTGTGAGTCACAGCGGCGCACCCCGTTCATCAATCGCCAGATCGGCCCGCTGCCAGTGCTTTCCGAAGAAGGCCTCGGTATCATCGAAAACAATGCTGACCGCATCCTTGCCGAAACCGGCATGGAATTTCGCGATGATCCTGAGATTCTGGCTATTTTCCGTGATGCCGGATGTGATGTTGAGGGTGAGCGTGTGCGTTTTGAGCCGGGCTTCTGCCGCAAGGTGATCACCGCCACCGCCCCTGCGCAATTCTTGCAGCACGCCCGCAATCCGGCAAACACTGTTCAGATCGGCGGTGCGGCATCGGTGCTCTGCCCGTCCTGGGGGCCGCCTTTTGTTCATGATGAACTTGCCGGTCGGCGTTATGCGAGCCACGCGGATTTCATCAATCTCGTCAAACTGCATCAGATGATCCCGTGGCTGCATCATTCCGGGGGCGTTGTCTGTGAGCCTGTTGATCTGCCCGCCAATAAGCGTCATCTCGATATGCTTTATGCCCATATCCGCTGGTCCGACCGGCCGTTTATGGGGGCCTTCATCGGTGCTGAACGGGCCGGTCATGCCATCGCCATGGCCCGGTTGCTGTTCGGTGAGGATTTCGTTGCCGAAAACCCGGTGCTCTATTGCGTTGCCAATACCAACGCGCCGCTGGTGATGGACAGCCATATGTCGGGGTCGCTCAAGACCTATGCCCGGGCCGGTCAACCAGTGGCCTGCACGCCATGGACACTGACCGGGGCCATGAGCCCATCCACCACCGCCGGAACGCTGGCACAGGTGCTGGCCGAAGCCATGGCCGGGCTGTGCCTTGTCCAGCTGATCAACCCCGGGGCTCCCTGCCTGATGGGGAGTTTTGCCTCCACCATGTCGATGCAGTCCGGGGCACCGACATTCGGGTCTCCCGAGGCCGGGCAGATGGTGCTTGCCGCTGGTCAACTGGCTCGGCGTCTCGGCGTGCCGCTGCATACCGTGGGGACATTGTCCTCATCCAAATGTGCCGATGCCCAATCCCAGCAGGAGGCCACCTGGGGCTTGCTGATGGCCCTGTTTGCCGGGGCCAACCTGATCAATCACGCCACGGGCTGGCTGGAAGGCGGGCTGGTGACCAGTTTTGAGAAAACCATGATCGATGCGGATCTCTGCGGCAAGGTGGGGCGGTTCTTCGATGGGATTGATCTCTCGGAAAACGCCCAGGCGATGGAGGCGATTGCCGCGACGGGCCCCGGTCAGCATTTTCTGGGCTCCGAACACACCCAGATGAATTTCCTGTCGGCCATGTTCCGCCCCGATCTGCCTGACAACAATTCCTTTGAACAATGGTCGGCGGATGGCGGCCTGACCATGACTGAACGGGCGACAACGCTCTGGCAGGAAAGGCTGGCCGCCTATGAGGACCCGGGGCTTGATCCGGCCATTGATGAATCCCTCGTTGAGTATATGACCTGCAAAAAAGCAGAGGTGCCCGATGCCGATTACTTCTGATCAATACGATATCATCGTCATCGGTGGTGGTGCGGTCGGGCTGAGCACGGCCTATCATCTCAGCAGTCGCGGGGCGGGCAAGGTTTTGCTGGTGGAACGGCATCAGCTGTCATCGGGGACATCATGGCACGCGGCAGGGATTGTCGGGCCATTGCGGGCATCCCCCAATATGACGCGGCTGGCATCCTATGCCACCGAACTCTTCCCGCGCCTTGAAGACGAAACGGGGCTTTCCACCGGTTATCGGGTGACCGGCGGCTATTGGCTCGCCCGCAATGAAGCTCGTCTTGATGATTTCAACCGCATTGCTGCTGTCGGCCGCTGCTTCGGGATGACCCCCGAACTGGTGCCTGTCACGGCGATGGCGGAAGACCTTGGTTGCCTGAACCCGCACGGGATCACGGTTGCGATGAAGACACCCGAAGATGCGAGCGTCAATCCGGTTGATCTCTGTATGGCCTATGCCCGCGGGGCGAAAAATCTCGGTGTTGATATTGCGGAAAACACCGCCGTTGCCAGCCTTGTTCGCGATGGCGGAAGGGTCACCGGCATCACCCTGGCTGATGGCAGCACAATCCTGGCCGGGGCTGTTGTGCTGGCTACGGGGGCGTGGTCAAAGCGGCTGGCGGCGGAGGCCGGGCTGCATCTGCCGCTGCAACCTGTCGAGCATATGTATATCGTGACGGAAGCCCGCCCTGAATTTGAGGGCTTTCCGGTGATCCGTGATCTGGATCAGCAACTCTACGTCAAGGGCGATGCTGGCAAACTCCTGATCGGGGTGTTTGAAAACGACGCCACCTGCTGGGACCCGCATGGCCCCCAGGGCGATGTGCCTTTCCTCGAAATGGCGGAAAACTGGGATTGGTTTACCCCCTATATGGAAAAGGCCCTCGATTTGATCCCCGTTCTTGCCGAAACGGGTATTCAGTTCTACATGAACGGGCCGGAAAGTTTCACCGCCGATACGAAACCGTTGATCGGGCCTGCACCGATGATCGACGGTCTCTATGTTGCGGCGGGAATGAATTCGGTGGGGGTCATGTCCTCGGCCGGGGTAGGGCGGCTGCTTGCCGACTGGATGGTCGACGGCTTCCCCTCAATGGATGCCTGGGATGTCGATATCGCCCGCTGTGATCCACGGCTTGCCGAGCCCAGCCACATGGAAGCTCGCATGAAGGAGGCAGTGGCGGATAATTTCGCGATCCACTGGCCCTACAAGCAGCCGAAAGCCGGGCGG
>JBMHCY010000114.1:0-9843 GCA_049889655.1 Puniceispirillales bacterium (SeqCode) | reverse complement strand
TCAGGTGGCTGACATTCTGCATCCCCACCTGCTGGATCAGCGCGTTGCCGAGGCTGGTGGTGCGGTTGCCGGTGCGGCAATAGAGCATGACAGGCTGATCGGGCCCTTTGATAAGGCCAAAGAATTTCTGCTGGAATTCCGGATGCAGGCCGCCCTGGGCAGTGAACGCCGTGATGGTATGGGCGCCTTCGATCACGCCTGTCTCACGCCATTCTTCCTCGCGCCGGATATCGACAACGATCACCCCATCAGCCATCGCTTGCTTGAGATCCTCCGGCGCAGCCTGGCCGAGCACCGTGGCTTCAGCGAGAGCCAGCAGTTCAACCTCGAAAACAAGGGTTGCATTGGGAGGGATCGCCGATCCGGCTCCCCGTTCGCCATAGCCAAGCTCGGGCGGGATGGTGAGACGTCGTTTTTCGCCAATCTTCATGCCGGCAACGCCTTCTTCCCAGCCCCTGATGACTTGACCGCCACCGAGGGTGAAATCAAACGGCTGACCGCGGGTGTAGGATGAATCAAAAACCGTCCCGTCGGTCAGGCGGCCTTCGTAGTGAACAGTGACCTTCATGCCCGGTGCGGCAACATCACCATTGCCTTCGGTAAGGGTTTCGATCTGGAGCTCTTCTGCCATGGCGTCTTCCACGTGTATTGATGCCGGCAGAACAAAAAAAGAGAAAAACAGCAAAGCTGAAAAAATGCGTCTGTTCATGCCACTACCGACCCTGTTGAAAAGCCCCAGCATAGTGATGATTCCCGGTTTCATCCAGCCTTATCAAGCCGCGGTGGGCGTTTTGTCTCAGCAGAAGCCGGGGAAAGGCTTTCCAGGTCGGCCATCGCAGCATTGAGGGCCGCTTCCTTGACATGGCCGAAGCCGCGCACATCCAGTATCCGGTCAAGCAAACCCTCGACCGCCTGCAGGTCTTCACCATCAAGCCGCGCGGCTTTCGCCATCAGCATTGCTTCGACCTGATCGCGGAAGGCCCGCTCACGCTGTCGTTCAGTTGCCATGCCGAAGAGATCAAGCCTGCTGCCACGCAGGCCTTTCATCCGGGCCAGCAGCCGGAAGACACCGCCCATCCAGGCCCCGAAACGGAATTTTCGCGGGGTCCCGTCGCGGTTCCGCATCCAGCCCAGGAGAGGCGGCGCAAGGTTATAGCCCAGCCGGGCCCCGGGGCCGAACTTCTCCCTAATCGTGGCGGCAAATGCCGGTGAGGTCATCAGGCGGGCGATTTCATATTCATCCTTGATCGCCATTACCCGGTATAAGGCCCGGGCGGCCTTGCGGGCCAGGCGATCCTGCCCGGGGCTCAGCCTTGCCACCGCTTCACGGAAGGCACGGGCTGTCCGCCGATAGCGCTCAGCATAGGCCGCATCCTGATAGGCTTCCAGCCGGGCGGCGAAATAGGCTTCGGCCTCGGCTGCCGGGCGGCTGTCGACAGCGGCCGGGGCAACCGCCTCGCCAAGCCCTGCTGCAGCCCAGACCCGGGCTTCATCCACCGCAAGCCAGCGCCCCCAGGCCAGTGCCTTGAGATTATCCGCCACCGCGACACCGTTATGGCGCAGGGCTTCCTCGAGGGCAGCGGGACTGATCGGGATCAGGCCTTTCTGCAGGGCCATCCCGAGCAGCATAACATTTGCTGTCGTGGCGCTGCCGAGCAGCGTTTCGGCAAGGGTGGCGGCATCCGCGTGGATGAGGTTTTCAGGACGCATGACTGCAGCCAGTCGGCTGACCACAAGGCTGTCATCGACAACATGGCCCTTGCCGACCCCGGCCACGCCAACAGGGTCGATCCGGGCGTTGACAATCGCTGTTGTCCGGTCTTTGCCAAGAGTCCGCAAGGCGAGGTCACCGGCCGCCACCACCGCATCACAGCCAAGCAGCAGATCAGCCGATCCTGCAGGCAGCCGCACCATGCGGTCAGCCAACCCGCCATCCGGGCACATCCTGATCTGGGCAGTCACGCCGCCGTTTTTCTGGGAAAGCCCCGTCTGGTTGACCGCCTGTGCCGCAACCCCCTCAATCCGGGCGGCCATGACAAGCACCGCCGAGAGCGTCGACACCCCTGTCCCGCCAATACCGGCAAGAAAGATATTGCTGATCCCTTGCCGGGCAGCTGGCGGGGAGGGCAGCGGCGCCTCCGGCAACTCGGGCCAGGCCGGGGGCTGATCAGGCTGATCGGCGGCGGTCACCGAGAGGAAACTCGGGCAGAACCCCTCATTGCAGGAATAATCCTTGTTGCAGACAGTCTGGTCGATCTGACGTTTGAGCCCCTCAGGGCGAGCCACCGGCTTAACCGCGACACAATTCGATTTGCGCGCACAATCACCGCAGCCCTCGCAAATATCTTCGTGGATGAAGAGCCGCTCGACCCGGTCGGGGATCTTGCCCCGCTTGCGGCGGCGGCGAAGTTCGGCCGCACAAGTTTGGATATAGAGCAGGCCGCTCACTCCCTTTTCCCGAGCGAGATCATCCTGTACCGAAATGATATCCCGGCGATGATGAAATGCTGTGCCCTCGGGCCAGTCCCGGCCCTTCTTCAGATCATCGGGGGCATCACTGACAACAGCGAGGTGGCGGACGCCTTCCGCCCGCATCTGACGGGCGATGGCATCGGGTGCCGCCCCGCCCGCTGCCGATTGCCCCCCTGTCATGGCCACTGCATCATTGATCAGAATCTTGAAGGTCATGTTGACCCCAGCCGCCACCGCTGCCCGCACGCCGAGATAGCCGGAATGGGCATAGGTGCCGTCACCCATGTTCTGGAAAGTGTGATCGATATCCGAAAACGGTGCCCGGCCGATCCAGAATGCTCCCTCACCGCCCATCTGGGTGAAGTTGGTGATCGCATCCGGTGTCAGGAAGCCGGAAATCGAATGGCAGCCGATCCCCATCCCCGTCACTGTCCCGTCGGGCAGCCTGGTCGATGAATTATGGGGGCATCCGGCACAGTAATAGGGGGTGCGGGTGGCGATGCCCGGCAGGGCCTCAAGCACAGGCAAATCAGGCAGAGGATCCAGCGAAAGCCCGTGATCTGCCGCCCTCGCCACCACCGAAGCCGCAATGATCTCCGGTGTCAGTTCACCATAGGCAGGCAGCAGAGGCTTGCCGCCAGGGTCGGTCTTGCCAGCCAGCCGCGGCGGTGTTTCCATGTTGATCAAAAGGCGGCTGAGCTGATCTTCGACAAGCGCACGCTTTTCCTCGATCACCAGCACTTCATCAAAGGCCGCAGCGAAACTGACAAGACTGTTCTGATCAACCGGCCAGGGCATTTTCACCGAAAGATGGCCTATTCCCATGGCGGCAGGATCATTCACTCCGGCCAGGCGCAGGGCTTCGGTGGTCTCAGGGGTCGCCTTGCCGACAGAGACAATACCGAGTTTCGGCTTTTCCGGCATGGGGCTGGCCAGCACGGCCGAGGGGTTGGCCTCAGCCCAGCACCGGACAGCAGGCAGGCGCAGGGTCTGCAACCGGGCTTCACGCAGCAGCGACGGATCATGTCGCCCGATATGCACCGGCCCGGCTTCGGCTTGCGGCAAAGAAAGGCGTGGCCGGATCGCCCCCATGTCGAGAATAACAGATGCATCGGCGGTATCGACAGTGATCTTGAGCCCGACACAGCATCCGGCATGGCGTGACAGGGCAAAGGCTTCGAGCCCCATGGGAATGATATCCTCAACCCGGCGGGGAAAGAAATAAGGCATCCCGAGGGCAACAAAACTCTGGTCTGACTGATAGGCCAGGGTGGATGATTTACCAGTCGGGTCATCCCCCACCGCGATCACCATGCCGCCCCTGGGGGCAACGCCGCCCTGATTGGCATGACGCAGCGCATCCATTGACCGGTCGAGCCCCGGGCCCTTTCCGTACCAGAGCGCAAACACACCATCGCATTCGCTGTTGTCATAGAGCCCGATATGCTGGCTGCCCCAGAGCGCCGTCGCCGCCAGTTCCTCGTTCACCCCCGGCTGAAAGACAATGCCATGTTCATCGAGAAATCGCTTTGACCGGGCCAGTTCCAGATCCAGCCCGCCAAGCGGGGAGCCAGGGTATCCGCTGACAAGGCCACGCGTCTTCAGGCCGTTTTCATGGTCCAGTTTCGCCTGTTCCAGCAACAGCCGCACCAACGCCTGTGTCCCGCTGATAAGGGCCGGACCCTGATCGGCACGGTAACAGTCAGCAAGTGATATTCCCGGCTTCGGCGCAATAGGCATCTCAGTCAAGGGGCTACTCTTTCAGCAAAGCATCATGGTAACAGTGATCATCGACAAAATCAGCGTATCGCTTTTCATTCCCCTTTCAAAGATGTAATCATAGCATGGAAAGTTGATTAATCGCCCCAGCGCAGGAGCCGTCCCATGCAAGATGTCTTTATCGTTTCCGCAACCCGAACCGCGATCGGCAGTTTTGGCGGAAGCCTGAAAGAGACCTCGCCGATTGATCTTGGCACCCATATTGCCAAGGCCGCGATTGAAAAAAGCGGTGTGGCCGCCGATGCGATCGATCATGCGGTCATCGGCAATGTGATTCACACCGAACCCCGGGATATGTATATCTCGCGCTGTATTTCGATTGGTGCCGGGATGCGTGAAGGGGCGCCGGCGCTGACGGTGAACAGGCTTTGTGGCAGCGGCTTGCAGGCGATTGCCAGCGCCACCCAGATGATCATGCTCGGCGATGCCAGCACCGCGCTTGCCGGTGGTGTTGAGGTGATGAGCCGGGCCGGTCACCTCACCCCTGCCCTGCGCTGGGGCAGCCGCATGGGCAATGCTGAAATCCATGACATGATGCTGGGCGCGCTGCATGACCCGTTCGGGATCGGCCATATGGGGATCACCGCCGAAAACGTCGCCGCCGATCACGGCATCAGCCGTGAAGATCAGGATGCCTTCGCCCTGGCCAGCCAGCAGCGGGCGGCAAAAGCCCGGGCCGAAGGCTATTTTGCAAGCCAGATCACACCGGTCGAGATCGCCCGCAAACGCGAGACAGTCAGCTTCGATCAGGACGAATATATCCGTGATGATGCGAGCCTTGATCAGCTGGCATCGCTGCGTGCCGTCTTCCAGAAAGACGGTTCCGTCACCGCCGGCAACGCCTCGGGGATCAATGATGGTGCGGCAGCGATCGTACTTGCCTCCGGCGATGCTGTCTCCGGCCACGGGCTCACCCCCATGGCCCGGATCGTGGCCTACGGCTTTGGCGGTGTTGCCCCGCGGGTGATGGGCATGGGCCCGGTTCCGGCCTCGAAAATGGCGCTTGAACGGGCCGGGCTCGGGGTTGATGATCTTGCGGTGGTGGAAAGCAACGAAGCCTTTGCTGCCCAGGCCTGTGCCGTGACAAAATCACTCGGCCTCGATCCGGCCCGTGTTAACCCCAATGGCGGCGCAATTGCCCTTGGCCACCCGATCGGTGCGACCGGGGCGATCATCATGACCAAACTTGTTCATGAACTGCACCGGATCAAGGGACGTTACGGGATGGCCACCATGTGTATCGGTGGCGGCCAGGGCATCAGCATCATTGTCGATACGGCCATCTGACGGGAGAAAAGAACCATGACAACAACCGCACTCAGCCTTGATGAAATTCACGCCCTTGCCTATGAGGCACTGACCGGCAACGGGGCCGACCATGAAAATGCCAGTGCGCTGGCCAACACGATCATGACCGCCGAGCGGGATGGGTCGATCTCGCACGGGCTGTTCCGGCTGCCTGCCTATATTGCCTCGCTGCGGACAGGCAAGGCCAACGGCAAGGCGCGGCCTCAAGCCGAGCGCCTTTCGCCTGCAGTGATCAGGGTTGATGGCGATCACGCCTATGCCCCAATGGTTCAGGCTGTCGGGCTGCCACTGCTGATCGAGGCCGCCAAAGAGACCGGCGTCGCCATGCTGGCCCTGACCCGAACGCATCACATGGCGGCCCTGTGGCCGGAAGTCGAGGCGCTTGCCAATGAAGGGCTGGCCGGGTTTGCCTGTGTTTCCTATATGCCGTCGGTGGCCCCGGCCGGGGCGAGCAAGGCGTTTTTCGGCACCAACCCGATCGCTTTCGCCTGGCCGCGGCCGGGCAAATCACCGCTTTGCTATGACATGGCCACTGCCTCGATGGCGATGGGGGAAGTCCAGGTGGCTGCCCGTGAAGGCCACAGCGTCCCTGAAGGCACCGGCCTTGACAAGAACGGCGAGCCGACCACTGATCCGGCGGCGATTGCCGATGGTGGCGTCCTGCTGCCGTTTGGCGGCTACAAGGGCTCGGCGATTGCCATGATGGTGGAATTGCTGGCAGCCGGTCTCGTGGGGGAACAGTTTTCCTATGAAGCCAAGGAAAACGATAATGGTGACGGCGGCCCGCCGCAGGGTGGCGAGTTCATCCTCGCCATGGACCCGGCTCGGATTGCCGGTGCCGGCTGGGAAGATCATTGCGAGGCCTTTTTTGAACGGCTGACCGGCCTTGACGGCACCCGCCTGCCCGGGGCACGGCGGCACAAAAACCGGCTCGATGCAGGCCCCCGCCATATCAACACTGCCCTGGTTGAGAAAATCCGCAGCCTGATGGTCTAGACCCCAACCTCATCAACAAGGTGATCAGCAATCGCGAGGCTTGAGGTCAGCCCCGGGGAATCGATCCCGTGCAGGGCGGTCACGTTTTCTGCCCCGTGATCAGCCACCGTCAGGAAGGTGAAATCCGCAAACCTGCTGCCATCGGGAATGATCTTCGGGCGCAGACCGGCCCATGCCGGAACGAGATCATCGACCTCAAGTTCAGGCCAGTATTGCGTGATGCTCTCATGGAAACGGGCAGCACTTGCCGGGTCGACATCATAGGATACTTCATCAACCCAGTTGATATCCGGGCCGAACCGCGCACCGCCACCGGAATCAAGGGTCAGATGAATGCCCAGCCCGCCGCCGGACGGCATTGGATAGATCAGGTGACGGAACGGCGGTTTGCGTGTTGTCGTGAAATACTGCCCCTTGGCCATGTAATGGGGAGGCACTTCCGCTGCATCAAAACCCTCGATATTCAGCGAGACCTGCCGGGCCCCATGGCCGGCAGCATTGACGATCCCGCCGACAGCCAGCGTCATCTCCTCGCCCTGGGAGGTGATCCGCACATCATAGCCTGATGCGGTCCGGGCCGCAGAAACAAAATGGCTCTGATAGGCGATGGTCGCCCCGGCATTATCGGCATCACCTTCGAGCGCCGCCATCAGGCTGTGGCTGTCGACCACCCCCGATGCCGGTGAATAGATCGCGGCCACAGCATGGAGCGCCGGCTCATGCGATTTGACCGCAGCCTTGCCAAGCAGCGCGAGCCCGGGCACCTGATTGGCATCACCCTTTTCCTTGAGTGCGGCCATGGCCTCGACCTGGCTTTCATCGGTGGCGACAATCAGCTTGCCGCAGCGGTTCGCGGTGATCCCGCGTTCATCACAATAGGCATACATCTTTGCCGCACCACGCACACAGAGCCGGGCCCGCAGCGAATCCGTCGGATAATAAATACCGGCATGGATGACCTCGGAATTGCGCGACGAGGTTTCCATCCCAAAGGACGGGTTGCTTTCAATCAGAATGACCGACCGGCCTTCCAAGGCAAGACGGCGGGTGATGGCGAGGCCGACAACCCCGGCGCCGACAACCAGAATATCAGCAGACAAATCAGACATAACCTATTCCGCAACTCCGACAGCAGGTCCACGATAACCGATCACCACCTCATTGCCGGCTTCCGGATGACGCGGCACGTTGAAGGCCAGCAGCAGGGAGATGAACGCCATCCCCGCCCCGGCCAGAAACACCGCTGCCGGAGAATACAGCCAGAGCAGCCCGAAAGCGGCTGGTAGAAAAACAGCAACAATATGGTTGATCGTAAAGGAAACACTGGCGGTCCCGGCAAAATCAGCCGGGTCCGCGATTTTCTGGAAATAGGTCTTGATGGCTATCGCCATGGCAAAGA
The DNA here is from genome assembly GCA_049889655.1 of Puniceispirillales bacterium (SeqCode). GTDB lineage: Bacteria > Pseudomonadota > Alphaproteobacteria > Puniceispirillales > UBA1172 > UBA1172. Next base: position 1,889 of record JBMHCY010000114.1, on the reverse strand, counting down.
AGAAATGGTCAATCAGGTAAAGCCCGGCGGCCATGATCGCACTGTCGACAAAGGCATAGGCCGTGAACACCAGGATCAGCCCGACATATTCGATGATCAGCGAGGCTCTTTCACCGATACGGCCGATCATCCGCCCGATCAGCGGTGCCAGCCAGATGTTGAAGATCGCGTTGAGCAAAAACAGAAGGGCGATCTGGCCGACACTGTAGCCGAACTTTTCCACCATCAGGAACCCGGCAAAAACGATAAAGATCTGCCGCCGCGCCCCGGACATAAAGACCAGCGCATAATAGAGCCAGTACCGTGATTTCAGGATGATGGTTTTCTTCTGGGGATTGACAGCCTTAAAGACCGGAAAGACATAAAGACAGAAGGCGGCGATGCCTATCGTGATCAGCCCCCCCACCAGAAACAACCCGGTGTAGATATGCTGTTCACCCGAAAAGCCTTCACCGGCGAGGGCCGCCATGGGATCAATCCCGTCAGTCAGCAGCAGCACAACGGCAAAGATCGTCAGCAATGTTCCGACCTGGGCCATGGAGGCGACACCGTAGATCCGCCCCAGCATGGCCGGGGCCTCTTTTTTGTCGAGCCACTGCATGGCCAGCGACTGGTTGCAGGTTTCGTAATAATGAAAGCCGATGGAGGCAATCACCGTGGTGATATAGAGACCCAGCACAGAAGGGAAATACCCGGTCATCAGCGTGCCGACACCAAGCAGGCCCAGTGTCCACAGCGCAAGTTTCTGTTCGTTGAACAGGATCAGCAGATAGACCACCAGAAAAGAGGCAAATCCAGGGACTTCACGCAAGGATTGCAGCACCCCGATTTCCCAGCCGGTGAACCCGGCATGCTCGACGGTGAAATTGTTGATCAGCGTTGACCAGGTGATGAAACTGATCGGCATTGCCGCCGCCGTCAGCATCAAGAGAATATAGGGCTTGTCGGCGACATACGCTCTGATGGTGGCGGGGTTGATCATGGTCAACGGCTCTGCTGGAAAAAGAAGAATGAGCCTAGATTCAGGCTTTGGGAAGAGGCTGTCAAGGTCAATAAAACCTGTTATGCTGCGGCCTTGGATCGTTGTGAGCCCTGGTTTCCATGTTTGCTGCTCGTCATATCGGCTTCAGCCTGATCGAATTGCTGGTTGCGCTCTCGCTGTTGAGCATTGTGCTGGCGGGCGGGTTTTTCTTTTTCAATGCTGTTCAGGAAGGCTATCTCCGTGAGGCCGGGTTCAGCAACCAGGTGCGGGATGCGCAATCCACCGCCGATACGCTGTTCGTGGCTTTCCATGACAATGACAGTTTTACCGCCGCCGCCAACCCTGACTGGCCTGTCGATGACGGCAGCACAACCGATAACGAAAGCCATTTCAGGCTGACGGCCATCTGGGCCGATAACACCTGGCTCAATGACAATGGCAGTTTTTTCTGCCGCCTGACAGGCCTTGATACCCTGACGCCGAGTTTCACGCTCGATACCGCCTGCCACGATGATGAAGGGGTCAGCGCGACTGCTCTTGAAGACGGCCTCACCGGAACTGCCATGCCGGCGGTGATCCTCATCGGGGCCGGCGAGGCATGTATTGTCACCGGGGTGGCGGCAAGCGGCGGAGACAGCACCTTCACCGTCGCCAATCAGAATTGCCTCAACGATGCTGACGGTGGCAGTCTCAGTACCGATGCCAGCTCCGGCAGCGGTGTTATCTTCCCTCGATTTATCAGCCGTGGGGCCAGAAGGGCGGCGCTGCTTTCGACCACCTATTTCGATCATTTCGGCACAGCCCGTGATGGGGCGGCCCTCTATTTCGGGGTCGAGGAAAATTTCCGTGACAACACCTCAACCGGGGCGGTGATCACCTCTGATCGCGGGGCCGACAATTTCTCCGG
>JBMHCY010000113.1:0-12255 GCA_049889655.1 Puniceispirillales bacterium (SeqCode) | reverse complement strand
GTCTGCCCGAGCATCGATGTCATGCCGACAGTTTCGGCGACCTCTTCGGCCCTTTTGCGGGCGGCGGCGGTATCATGCTGATCGGTATAGGCCCCGACCATGATGTTTTCGAGGGTGCTGAGCCCGGCAAAGGGCTGGGTGATCTGGAAGGTTCGCACCATCCCCAACTGACAGATTTTATGCGGTTTCATCCCGCCGATCGAATGGCCATCGAAGATCACCTGGCCTTCATCGGGTTTGAGAAACCCTGCTGTCATGGCAAACAGCGTTGTCTTGCCCGCGCCGTTGGGGCCGATCAGCGAGACGATCTCCCCTTCCTGAACATTGAGATCGACAGCAGAAACCGCGACGAGCCCCCCGAAACGCTTTGTCAGTCCTTTTACCTCAAGCATCTTTCCGGGCCTCTTTCCCACGAACACTTTTGAGCGTACCGGCCTGGGCAGTGCCCATCCGCTTGCGGAACATCCCGATCAAGCCGTTCGGCAGATAAGAGATGATCAGGATGAGGATCACGCCATAGACGATCAGGCTGAGCCCTGGCGTATCGATAAAGTGCCGGGCCACTTCATTGACGATATGCAGGACGAAGGCGCCGATCAGTGGGCCGAAGACTGTCCCCATGCCGCCGACGATGGTCACCAGCAGCATTTCAACAGAAAGCGCAATCGAATAGGCAATCGGCGGATCAAGATAGAGATATTTCTGGGCGTAGAATGTGCCGGCAGCACCCCCCATCGCCCCCATGATCATGATCGCATAGATCTTGCAGCGCAGGGTATCGATCCCCAGAGCCTCAGCCGCATCTTCGTTTTCACGGATCGCCACAAGCTGAGCCCCGAAACGCGACCGTTCAAGCCAGACCGCGATCAGGATCGATACAAACAGCAGCAGCAGCGAGAAATAATAGAAGCCGGTCGGTGTTGCGAACTGAAGATTCTGGAGCCCCGGGGCATAGGTCAGGAACAGGCCGACCCCGCCGCCCGTGAACTCAACAGAATTGGCCAGAACCCGCAGCAATTCGGCGAAGGCGAGCGTGATCAGCGCAAAATAGGAGCCCCGTAACCCTGAGCGGAAACTCATGTAACCGACAATCAGGCCCAGCACTGCCCCGGCGAAAATGGCCACGACGATGCCGATGATCGGCGGGATACCAAACGTCGTCAGCAGAATTGATGACGCATAGGCCCCAGTCCCGAAGAACATCACCCCGCCAAAGGAAAACTGCCCGGCATAGCCGCCAAGGATATTCCACGACTGGCCGAGATAGGCGGTGAAGAAGATCAGCGTCAGCACATCAAGATAGAACTTGCTGGTGATCAACAGCGGGGCCAGCATCAGCACGACACCGCCGAGCACCAGATAAAGGGTGTTTTTGCCAAGCACCGTCATCATGCCTTACTTCCGAAAAGTCCTGTCGGCTTGAAGATCAGGATGAGAATGAAGATCAACGAGATGCCGATCTGGCCCAGACTTTCGCCCAAGAGGAGACCGCCCACGGATTCAGTAATGCCGATGATAAAGCCCCCCAGCAGCGCGCCGATGATGCTGCCCATGCCGCCCAGCACGACAATGGTGAAGGCAATGATCACAAAAATATTCCCGGTATAGGGATCAACATAGAATATCGGCAGCAGCATACACCCTGCCGCACCAAGACAGGCGATCCCGATCCCGAAGGTGACAGCAAATATATGTTCAACATCAATACCGACCAGCCGCGCCCCCTGCCTTTCCTTGGCCACAGCCCGGATCGCCTTGCCAAGATCGGTAAAGGTCATCAGCACCCATAGCAGGGCACAGATCAGCAACGCCGCGAAGAACGAGATGAGTTTCGGATAGGACAGGAACATGAAGCCAAGATCAAAGGCCTCGTAACTGTAGGAAAGACTGACTGTCTGCTGGTCGCCGGTGAAGAAGAACAGGGCCGTGTTTTCCATGATGATGGAAAGCCCGAGTGTGATCAGCAGAATATTCTGATCCTTGCCCTTGGCGAGTTTGCCAACCCCCCAGCGGTAGATCACATAACCGAAGACAAAACTGGCCGGGGTCACGATCATGATCGCAAGATAGGGATCAATCTTGAAAAACTGAAAAAGAAAATACGTTGCATAGAGCGCGAGCATCAGCATCGCGCCATGGGCAAAATTAATAATATGAAGCACGCCGTAAATCAGCGTCAGGCCCAGCGCGACAAGGGCATAGATAGCCCCGTACATCAATCCGTTGAGGATCGCCGCCGGAAGCATGGTGAGTGATGCAGAGAGCATAACAGGCCAATGATGAGAGGAAGGCGTGCAGGCAGCCTTGCGACTGCCTGCACATGAATGTTAGCTGCGCGGGAAGACAGCCTTGGCAGAGGCATAGGCGGAAGGTGCGATGATTTCCACATCACCCTTCTGGGCCTGAATGGCCACCGCGCGGGAACCCATGTTCTGACCGTCGACCATGTTGGTCTTGTCATAGGGCATGAAATCGATCTCGATATTCGATGCGGCAAGGGCTGCATTGACAGCATCCTTGTCGGTCGTCCCGGCACGCTCGAAACCGTCAGCCAGGAACATGATCGACATATAGGCGCAGTAGACTTCGAAAGTGAAGTACTTGCCATCAGCCTCAGTGCGCTTGCGCATTGCCTGACCGGAAGCCGAACGCGGATCATACCAGTGGTTCACGTCGATCATGTTTTCGGCGATCTGCGGCATTTCATCGACAAACTTGAAGTTGAAACCACCACCGAGAACCGAGTAGCTGGCCATGAAATCAACACGCTGCTGGCGCAGGGTCTTGGCGAGCAGGATATATTCACCCGGATAGTTGATCGGCATGATGATATCGGGCTTGGCGGATTTGATCCGCAGCGCAATATTATCGAAGTTCCGTGTCGGGTTGGCGTGCTTGATTGTGTCAATCACCTCAAGGTTATGTTCCTTGAGCGCGTTGGTCATCAGTTTCGCCGTGCCGGTACCAAACTCGGATTCTTCATGGACGATCACCACCGATTTGGCCGGCGACCCGGCGAGGTTGTTGATCTCACCCAGGTTTGTTGCTGCATCGCGGGCGATGCGGCCATAACCGTCTGCCATCCGGAAAACGTTGGAAAGGCCACGCTGGACGAGTTTGTCAGACACACCGACATCAACCGAGAACGGAATGTTATACTTGGCCGCCGCTGCGGAAGCCGCCAGGCCGACAGCAGACTGGTAACAACCCTGAAGGGCGTGAACACCGGCTTCGTTCATCTTTTCCACTTCAGCAGCACCAATCTCGGGCTTGGTCTGGGAATCACCGAGCAGGGCTTCGATCTGGGCACCGCCCATGGATTTGATCCCGCCAGCAGCGTTGATATCGGCGATGGCCATCTGCGCGCCATACCGCAGCTGTGCTGCCGGGAAAGCGGCCCAGCCTGTCGCCGGATGGATCAGACCGATCTTAACAGGTGCAGCAGCCTTGGCGATCCAGGGCATGGAAATGCCCGATGTTGCCAGGGCCATGGTCGCGGCGGAACCCCCGATGAAAGATCGGCGTGAACTGCCCGCGATGAAAGGATTTTTAGCCATTGAAAGCTCCCTAATAGATGTTTGTCTATTCTAAATGTATAATCACTCTAAAAAGTAAAGCCACAAAGCCAGGCAAGTTCAAGATTAATTTATTCCATTTTGACGGAATGCTGCATAGCGGAGCGATCAATGCCTTCCCACCTTGATGAATTTTCAGCCTTTATTGCAGAAACAACCAAAGAAAAACTGCCGCCGCCTACCATCCATGCTGCCAAACTGATCATCGCAGATTGTGTTGCGGCGATTGTCGGCGGCATGGCCGAGCCTGAAATGCAGCGCTTTGCCGAAACCGGCACGACACCGCCCGACGGCCCCCTGAGGCCTGATCAGGCCCGGATACTTGGCGCCAATCGCATTGCCGATAAAGCCCGGGCCAGTCTCATCAACGGCACAGCGGGAACAGTGCTTGAAATGGATGAAGGCCATCAGTTTGCCCGCGGGCATCCCGGGATGCATGTTTTCCCGGCGCTTCTTGCAGAGGCCGGCAACAGCAATGCTTCAGGTGGTGAATTCCTGCGGGCCTTTATCATCGGCTATGATATCGCCGCACGAACCGGGCTGGCCACCTCGCTGCACCCCACAACACATCCGCACGGCACCTGGGGGGTCATCGGCGGGGCGGCGGGGCTGGCTGCCTGGCGCAATGAAGATAGAGGGCAATGCCGGGAATTGCTCAATATCGCCTCGAGCCTCAGCCTCGCCACCAGCCGCAGAACCATGCTCGAAGGCGGGACTGTCCGTAATGCCTATACCGGCATCGCCAACCAGATGGCTCACCTGGCCACCAGCCTTCTTGAGACGGGGTTCAGCGGCGAAAAGGATGGCATCGCCTCGGTTTTCGGGACAGTCATTTCCTCTGCGTTTTCCCCCGAGATGGCTTGCGAGAAGCTCGGGGAACGTTTCGAGGTCACACGCAATTATTTCAAACTCCACGCCTGTTGCCGCTACAACCACGCTGCCCTTGATGCGCTCTGGCAACTGATCGAGACGCATGATGAACTCAATGACCTGACGGCGGTCGATGCCATCACTGTTGACAGTTACAATCTGGCGGCGGAGCTAGATGACAGCGAGCCGCGCAATGTTCTCGCCTGCAAGTTTTCTGTTCCCTTCGCGGTTGCGACTACACTTTATCACCGGTCATCCGGGGTTCTCAGTTTCACCGAAGAAGCCCGCTGTAATGATGCGATTATCGCCCTCGCCCGGAAAGTCAGCATCCGTGAAGACAAGACCATGACAGCACAACTGCCGGATCTGCGCCCGGCCCGGGTGACGATCCATCTTCGCGATGGCAGCATCCTCAAGGCTGAGGTTGAAACCAACCGCGGTGACTGGCAGGACCCCTATACCGAAACCGCGCTCAAGGAAAAGTTCATGGCACTCACCACCCGGCTGTGGTCACCTGATCAGGCCGAGCAAATCCATTCCGCGATCATGGCGATGGAAAAACATCCCATCAGAGACTTGTTTTTCCCGGCCTCCGGCAGTTAACTATCAGCACCATCCTGCTGCTGATATGTTGAGATGAAGCCTGATATGAACGCCTCCCGCCCGTCGCTTGATCCCCTGCTCGCCCCGTCCTCGATCGCACTGGTCGGGGCCTCGCTGAAAGATGGGTCATACGGGCTGGCCCTGCTGGAAATGCTGTATGGTGGTGGCTTTGGCGGCCCCATCCATGCGGTCAATCCCGGCTATGTGGGCACAAGAGAAGACCGGCCGTTCCATGCCAGCATGGCGGACCTGCCTGAAACCCCTGATCATACGGTGATCGCTGTCGGCACATCCCGTGTCGAAGAGGCGCTTGCCGATGCTATCGCTGCCGGTACGAAAGCCGCGACCATCTTTGCCGATACCCGCGACCATGCCATGAAAGACAGGCTGGGCGATATGGCCCGAAAGGCCGGGATTGCCCTTGTCGGGCCCAACAGCATGGGGCTGCACAACCTTGATATCAGGATGCGGATCACCCCCTTCCCGGTACCGCTTGATCTTACCCCCGGGGGGATTGCGCTGATCGCCCAATCAGGGTCTGTGCTGGGGGCCCTCGTCAATAACGACCGCCGGTTCCGTTTCAACACCGTGATCAGCACCGGTTCAGAGGCAGTGACAACCGCTGCCGATTATCTCGCCTGGGTCCTTGATCAGCCGAGCACCCGGGTTGTCGGCCTGTTCCTTGAAACCGTGCGAGACCCTGAAGGCTTTCTTGCAGCCCTCGACCATGCCGCGGCGAAGGATATTCCGGTGGTGATCCTCAAGGTCGGGCGCAGCGAGGCCAGTGCCAGAATGGCCATCAGCCATACCGGGGCGATTGTCGGCAATCATCAGGTTTTCCGGACTGTCACCGAAAGCCGTGGTGCGCATCTTGTCGAGACTGTCGATGAAATGGCGGCCTTGCTGCAGGTATTCAATCAGGGTCGCCGGGCTGCTGGGGATGCCCCGGGGCGCGGCATTGCGACGATCCATGATTCCGGCGGTGAGCGCGAGCTGATCGCTGATCTGGCTGAAGATTGCGGTGTCCCCTTCGCGCAGCTGTCGGATCAGACTCTCACGGCGATTGATGCTGTCCTCGAACCCGGGATGGAAGCTGATAACCCCCTTGATGCCTGGGGAACCGGCCATGGTGCCGATGCGATTTTCACGGCATCCTTCCGTGCCATGCTTGACGATGATGCTGTTGCCGCCGGGCTTTATATGCTGGACTGGCGGGAGAACTACTACCTTCATGAGATGCACGAACGCATCCTCACCGGGATTGCGGCGACCACCGATAAACCGGTCATCGCCGCCAGCAATTTCGCCCTTACCAACAACCGCGAGATGGCCTCACGCATGGCCGACAATAATATCCCGCTCATCGAAAGCAGCCGCGAGGCCATGGTCGCCATGAAGCATCTGCTGGCCCATGGCCGGAAGAAACTGCACGCTTGCGATCATCACGCGCATCCCGAGGCACAATCATGGCGGCAACGGATCATGGACGCACCCATGACCGAGGATGTGTCGATGGCTCTCTTATCCGCCTATGGCATCACAACCCCCGGATACGCCGTTGTCGAGACCGCTGCCGATGCTGTTCGCGCTGCCCGGCAGATTGGCCTGCCCGTTGTCCTCAAGACCCTGGCGGATGGTATCCACCACAAGACCGAGGCTGGCGGGGTCAAGATCAACCTTGAAACCGAAGCAGCCGTCACCGCGGCCTGGGAAGACCTTGCCGAGAGGCTTTCACCGCGGGTGCTGGTGGCCGGGATGGTGCCTTCCGGGGTGGAAATGGCCCTCGGGGCTGTCAATGACAGCGATTTCGGGGCGGCGGTCATGATCGCCCCTGGCGGGATCGGGGTGGAAATGTTCGATGACCGGCTGATCCTGATGCCGCCTTTCAGCCCTGAAACCGTGCTCGAACGCCTGCCGGAAATGAAGATTTACAGGCTCCTTTCCGGCTATCGGGGCAAGCCTGCATTGGCGATAGAGTCCTTCGCCCGGATGGCAGCGCGGTTCTCGCATCTTGTCCATGATCTTTCCGGCGTGATCGAAACCATGGATATCAACCCGGTGATTGTCCATGAAACGGCGGCTGTTGCCGTTGATGCGCTGGTGATCGGCCAACCCGGCCGCTGATGACCGGCTCTTTCCACAGGGGGCTCTTTCCACAGGGGGCTTTTTCCACAGGGAGCTTTTTCCACAGGCGGCCCTGCCCCAATGCAGACACTGCTGCCAATTTTTTGCTTGAAAAGGATCAGGCCTTGGCCTGAAATAATGCCATGACAACACTTCCAACAACACCTTCCTTTCGTCTTGATGGCCGCCGCGCTCTGGTGGCCGGGGCTTCTTCCGGGATCGGGCTGGCCGCTGCTGTCGCGCTGGCAGAGGCCGGGGCCACAGTGACCCTTGCAGCCCGGAGGGGTGATGTGCTCGACAGCATTGTTGACGCGATCACCGCCAAGGGGATGCAGGCCGAACCCCTGGTCATGGATATTACCGATATCGCCGCGACGGCGGCCAGTGTCGCCGAACACGGGCCTTTTGATGTTCTTGTCAATTCCGCCGGGCTGGCCCGCCACACCCCCGCCACCGAGACCACCGAAGCTGATTTCGATGCCGTCACGGGGATCAATTTCAAATCGGCCTATTTCCTTACCCAGGCTGTTGCCCGCGGTATGATCGCTGCCGGCAGGCCCGGCTCTCTTATCAACATATCATCACAGATGGCCCATGTCGGCGGTCTTGATCGGGCTGTCTATGCCGCCACCAAACACGCGGTCGAGGGCTTCACAAAATCCATGGCGATCGAATGGGGTGAGCATGGGATCCGGGTCAACACGATCTGCCCGACCTTCATCATTACCCCGTTGACCAAGCAGACCTTTGACCGCCCGGAACGCCGTGCCTGGGTCGAAAGCAAGATCAAACTTGGCCGTATCGGTGAGGTTGAGGATATTATGGGCGCGGTGCAGTACCTTGCCTCCGATGCCGCATCACTGATCACCGGTACATCGCTGTTGATCGATGGCGGCTGGACAGCCGACTGACCGCATCCGCATGCGGGTCGAAGATTGCTCAAAAGGGATGAAAGGAAGTGGCGGAGAGAGGGGGATTCGAACCCCCGAGGGGCGTAAACCCCAACACGCTTTCCAGGCGTGCGCCTTAAACCGCTCGGCCATCTCTCCGCAAAATGTGCCTTGTTTTAGCGATTTTGTCGGCGCAAGGCAATGGCCTAGCCACCCCTTTGGTCATGTTTTTTTTGCCCGGCCCGCCAGCCTGCCACCAGCAATTGCCATTGGCGGCAAATAAAGCCATAATCACCGCCATGAAAACCCTGCTGACCATGCTTGGCATCATCTTTGGCCTGCTCGGGCTCGCGGCGACATGGAAAGATGTCGTTGCCGATGACCGTCCCTGGCATCTGATCGGTGAAGTCTGGTTTGATTGGGCCCCCACCAGCCTGCAAGTCACAGAGGCCATCGTCAGCCGATATATCGACCCCTGCGGGCTGCTGATCAGCCTCAATTGTGCACCGTTCATCTGGCATCCGGGCGTATCGACCGTGCTCAGCTGGTATGCCGCCCCGACCTTCATCCTGACCGGGTTCGGGCTTGTCGTGCTTGGCCGCTGGCTCGGGCTGCGAAAAAAGAAAAAGGCCCGCGCCTAGTTATCACCCATCTTGAGGGCTTCGAGGAAGGCGGTTTGGGGAATTTCCACATTGCCGAACTGGCGCATCCGCTTTTTACCCTCTTTCTGCTTTTCCAGCAGTTTGCGCTTACGGGTGATATCACCGCCATAGCATTTCGCCGTCACATCCTTGCGCAGCGCCCCGACGGTCTCACGGGCGATGACCTTGCCGCCGATCGCCGCCTGCAGCGCGATCTTGAACAACTGGCGGGGGATCAGATCCTTGAGCCGAGAGCAGATCGCCCGCCCCCGTTGCTCCGCCTGTTCGCGATGGACGATCATCGCCAATGCATCCACCGGATCACTGTTAACGAGGATCGATACCTTGACGAGGTCTCCCTGCCGGTAATCGGCAATGTTGTAATCAAGCGAGGCGTAACCCTTGGTCACGGATTTCAGCCGGTCATAGAAATCAAACACCACCTCGTTGAGCGGCAGACGATAAACGACCATGGCGCGCGTGCCGGCATAGGTCAGATCGATCTGCTCACCCCGCCGTTCGGTACAGAGCGTCAGCACCGGGCCGAGGAATTCATCAGGGGTCATGATGGTGGCCTCGATCCAGGGCTCCTCGATGGTGTCGATCCTGGTGACTTCCGGCATATCGGCGGGGTTATGCAGGTCAAGGCTGGTACCATCGGTCAGGTTGACCTTATAGACAACCGAAGGGGCCGTGGTGATCAGCTCAAGGTTGAACTCGCGGTTCAGCCGCTCGCGGATGATCTCCATGTGCAGCAGCCCGAGAAAGCCGCAGCGAAAACCGAAACCAAGGGCCGCCGAGGTTTCCGCTTCAAACGAAAACGAACTGTCGTTGAGGCTGAGCTTCTCCAGCGCCTCACGCAAGTCACCAAATTCACCGGCATCGACCGGGAACAGCCCGCAGAAGACCACCGAAATGGATGGCTTAAAGCCCGGCAGCGGTTGTTCGGCAGGCTTGCGGTCATCAGTGATGGTATCGCCAACACGGGCATCAGAAACCTGCTTGATCCCGGCATTGATGAAGCCGACTTCACCCGGGCCGAGGCTGTCAACGCTTTCAGGCTTCGGTGAAAAGACGCCGACACGCTCAATATGGTGCACGGCGCCGGTGGCCATCATGCGGACTTTCATGCCCTTTTTGAGGATACCGTCACGAACACGGACAAGGGTCATGACGCCGAGATACGGATCATACCAGCTGTCGACCAGCATCGCCTTGAGCGGGGCATCGGCCTTGCCCTGCGGCGATGGCAGGCGGGTAACGAGGGATTCCAGCACATCCTCAATCCCGATCCCGGATTTCGCCGAGGCTTCGATCGCCTCACTCGCATCAAGGCCGATCACCTCTTCGATCTGGGCGCGCACCCTTTCGGGCTCGGCGGCAGGCAGATCGATCTTGTTGAGCACGGGGACGATCTCGTGATCCACCTCAATCGCCTGATAGACATTGGCCAGCGTCTGGGCTTCGACCCCCTGCGAGGCATCCACCACCAGAAGCGAGCCTTCGCAGGCTGCCAGCGACCGTGAGACTTCATAGGCGAAATCGACGTGCCCGGGTGTATCCATCAGGTTGAGCACATAATCCTGGCCATCACGGGCCCGATAATTGAGCCGTACTGTCTGGGCCTTGATGGTAATGCCGCGCTCGCGCTCGATATCCATGTTATCGAGCACCTGATCTTTCATTTCACGTTCGGTCAGGCCGCCACAGAACTGGATCAGGCGGTCGGCGAGAGTCGACTTGCCGTGATCGATATGGGCAATGATCGAGAAATTGCGGATGTTTTCCAACGGCGTCATGAATGCATCACCAGAATGACTGAATAAAACCCCGCTCGATTGGCGAAGCTACTCCATAGATAAGGCCAACCGCACCTCCTTGCAACATGGAAGGATGTCGCGGCGTGAAAAACTGTCGGTCGTCGCCGAACAGAAAGGCTTGACCGGATTTACCGCCTTGGCATAGAAATAGGGGTATGAATATGGCGATGATGAATTTGGCACGACTGCTACGACTTTCCAGCCCGGCTCTTGCTGCTGAAAGGGGCTAGGGTCGGGTTACGCGCGTGCCAGTGATGGCGAGACCAACAAGCCTATTCAGGATTTCATCATGACCAGTATCAAAGACCGATCCCCCGCGTATAACGCGTATACGAAATACCAGCCCTACCCGCCGGTAGACCTGCCTGACAGGACCTGGCCCGGGCAGACCATCAGCGAAGCCCCGATCTGGTGCAGTGTCGATCTGCGTGACGGCAATCAGGCGCTGATCGAACCGATGGACAGTGCCCGCAAGATGGCCATGTTCCGCATCCTTGTTGAGATGGGGTTCAAGGAGATAGAGGTGGGCTTTCCCTCGGCCTCGGATACGGATTTCGATTTCTGCCGCGAGCTGATCGACGGCGGCCATATCCCCGATGACGTGACAATCCAGGTGTTGACCCAGGCGCGTGAGCATCTGGTGGACAAGACTTTCGATGCCCTCAAAGGCGCGAAAAACGCCATCCTGCACATCTACAATTCGACCTCCACCCTGCAACGCCGTGTCGTCTTCCGCGAAGACCGTGCCGGGGTCAAGGCGATTGCCACCGATGGTGCCAAGATGGTCGCTGACCGTATCTCACGGCTGGATGGGACGCGCCTGCAATTGCAGTATTCACCGGAAAGTTTCACCGGTACCGAACTCGATTATGCGCTCGAAGTCTGTGAAGGGGTGATGGATGTCTGGCAGCCGACACCCGATAACCGCTGCATCATGAACTTGCCAGCCACGGTCGAGATGGCGACACCGAATGTCTATGCCGACCAGATCGAATGGATGCACCGCCAGTTCAGCCGCCGTGACAGCCTGATTCTGTCGCTCCACCCCCATAATGACCGCGGCACAGGTATTGCCGCCACCGAAATGGGGCTGATGGCCGGGGCAGACCGGGTTGAAGGCACGCTCTTCGGCAATGGCGAGAGAACCGGCAATGTCGATATCGTGACGCTGGGGCTCAACATGATGACACAAGGGGTCAACCCCCACCTCGATTTCTCTGATATCAACCGCCTGATCGAGACAGCTGAATACTGTAACCAGCTGCCGGTGCACCAGCGCCACCCCTATGCGGGCTCGCTGGTTCATACGGCGTTTTCCGGCAGCCATCAGGATGCGATCCGCAAAGGCATGGATGCGATTGCCAATGCCGACAGCCCCTATTGGGAAGTCCCCTATCTGCCGATCGACCCGGCTGATATCGGCCGGACCTTTGAGGCGATCATCCGGGTAAACTCACAATCCGGCAAGGGCGGTGTCGCCTATCTGCTGGAGGCTGATCACCATATCCGCCTGCCGCGCGGTGCCGAGATCGAGCTGAGCAAGGCGGTGCAGAAGGTTGCCGATACCACGGGCAAGGAGATCACCAGCACCGATATCTTTGATATTTTCGCCCAGGAATACATTGACCAGAACGGGCCTTTCGCGCTGGTGGCCTTTGACAGCCACAAACCCGACAGCAACAGCGAGACTGAGGAAATCACCGCCACGATCCGCCACAGGGGCGAAGAGGTG
>JBMHCY010000112.1:0-4734 GCA_049889655.1 Puniceispirillales bacterium (SeqCode) | reverse complement strand
TTGCGTCCGCGACGGGGCCCGGTTCAACTCATCCGCCAGCAGCATCTGGGTGAAGACAGGGCCTTCCCGAAAACTGAAGGAGCCGGTCTTGGCATCAAAAACCGACATCCCGGTGATATCGGCGGGCAGCAGATCGTTGGTGCACTGGATTCGCTTGAAATCAAGGCCGAGGCAGGTGGCAAGTGCCCGCGAAAGCGCTGTCTTGCCGCTGCCGGGGGCATCTTCGATCAGCACATGGCCGCGGGCAAGAATGGCTGCGAGCGCCAGCCGGACCACATGATCACGGCCGATGAAAGCAGCGTTGATCTCATCGCGGACACTGGCGAGGCGACCCGCAATCGCTTTGTAATCAGGGGTATCAGCAGAAACAGGAGAAACAGAACCTTGAGGCATGGCAGGATCCACATAAATCAAATCAAGCGGGCGGAAACACACATCACCCACGCAACCTATATAGGCTCTAAGAGGATGAATCTCAATTCAAAAGACTGCGGAAACGGATCAGTTGCGGGGAGAGGTTCCAGGGAAAATCACTGCTGCTTCTTGTCAGGAAAAGCCCCAGAATAATCACCGACATTGCCATGATTGTGGTCATGCTGACGTCTTCCTTAAGCCAGATCATCCCGATAGCAATGGCGAAAAGCGGGATCAGATAGCCGACATAGGACACAAACCCATAGCCGTTGCGCTTGAGCAGGAAGAAACGCAAATAGAAGGCGATCCCCGAGGTCACCAGCCCGAGCCAGATCAACGCCCCCCAGGTTTCGGTGCGGATCGCAGCCAGATCAAGGCTGCGTTCGATGAGCGCAAAGGGCAGGACGATCACAGCCGAAGCCGCCAGAACGATGGCAGCGATCACTTCAGATGAGATATTAGCCAGTTTCTTAACCATGAAACCACCCACGGCATAACAAACCGAGGCAAAAACAGGCAGCAGCAGATAGATGAGCCCGACATTGCCCATGCCGGCAACGCCTTCACGCAACAGATAGATGGTGGCGATGAACCCTGTGCCAACCCCCACCAATTTGCCGCGATTGATCTTTTCATCATCGAAAAAATGCCCGATAAGAATGGCGGCCAGCGGCCCCACTGTCATCAGAATGGCGGCCATGCTTGAAGAAATCCTGGTCTCGGCTGCCGAGATCAGAAAAAACGGCAAAGCAGTGGAAACAGCCGCTGCCAGCACCAGCCATCGCCATGATCTGAAATCACGCGGCCATACTGCATTGCGCGAGAACATGACCACCAGCAGCATGAGCTTGGCCCAATTGGTGCAGCGTGCCACCACCAGAAAAAACGGCCCGGTTTCAGGAACAGCAATTTTGATCATGGCAAAGGACGATGCCCAGATCATCGACAGCAGCAACAGTATCGGAATGTCCCAGACCCGGGAAAGTGATGTCATATCAGCAAGGCGCGGTAAAACGTTTCAAGGACCAAACTAGGCTTTCATACAATCCTGACAGCGTGTGGCTGCCGGATCAGCGTTAAGTCGATCCGACGATATATCCTCACCGCAGGTAAAGCAATATCCATAGTCATCAGCGTCAATCCGCGAAAGCGCAGCTTCGATCACCTTGATCCGCTGCTGGCGGCGTTGTTCGCGGGCAATATCCATAGATTGCTGCTGCATCGCATCCATCCGCGAAAGCCTGCCGACAGATTGCTGATCAAGCGTCACCGGAGCCCGATCAGCAACAGTTGTGTCACTAAGCTGGCGCAGCTCATCGCGTTCCCTTTCGAGGGCCAGCCTGAAGCTCTTGATCTGTGCTGCCGTGATCATGGCCGGGCCGCAATAAAACCGGTGATCAGATCACGGATAACCGCCACCCGCCAGGTTTCTTCAGCCTTGGTCAGCGGTTCGGGCTTGCCCTGCCCCCAGATCGGCTGCGGCCAGTGTTGATCCCCCGGGCTGCGGGCGACGATATGGATATGCAGCATCGGCACGACATTGCCGATCGCCGCAACATTCATCCGTGTCGCCCCCGCAGCCTGCTTGATCCCGGCCGCAAGATGGCGGACAAGACGGCTGCTCTGCCCGTGGATATCCTCGGGCAGATCGTGCCATTCGGTCACCCCTTCAACAAGGGGCAGGACCAGAACCCAGAAATAGCGCTGATCCCGGACAAGCCTGACCTGGCATCCCCCAGCCTCACCGATATCGAGGCTGGTTTCACGAATACGTCTGTCGATTTCGATCATGCTTTATTCGATCAGAAAAACAGTATGATTTCAAGGCAGAGAGATATTGACGGCCTGCAGACCAACCCCCATGATAAAGCATGGTTTTCAGTCTTTTCCAGTCCACCCCACCGGCCCGTGAGACCCGTTCGATCACCCTCGGGGGGCGGCACTATCCGGTACTGATCAACCGCCGCCAGAACGCCCGCCGGATGACCATGCGTATCCGTGACCGCAGCATCAGCCTGACCCTGCCCTACGGGATCAGTGCGGGCGATATCGACCGCTTCATCGCCAGCAACCAATCATGGATCGAGGATCAGATCAGCCAGCAGGAAAACGCCCTTTCGGCGGCACTCCCCGGCAAGGGATCGCGGCCGATGATCTATTACCGGGGTGAGCCGACAGTGGTGAAACTGTTTCGCGAACCGCATCATGAAAAGCCGAGCCAGATCGATCACGGTGACGGGACGATCCGCATCCACATGAACGCCGAAAGCCGGCTGCGCCCCACCAAGGTGCTCGAAAACCATCTCCGCAAAGAGGCGCGGGCAATGATCCAGCATCACCTCGCGCAGTATCTGCCGATGCTGGGGGAGGACCCGGCCCCGATCGCCATCCGTGATCAGAAAACCCGCTGGGGCAGCTGCTCGACAACAAGACGACTGTCCTTCAACTGGCGGCTGGTCATGTCACCACCCGCAAGCCTTGAATATGTCGTCGCCCATGAGGCTGTGCATCTTGTCCATCATGACCATTCACCGCAATTCTGGGGGAAACTCGGGGAGATCATGCCCGATTACCGCCGCCATCAGCAATGGCTCCGTGATCACCAGACCGTGCTGTTTGCCGATCTCGACCATTGCCTCAACGGCCTGCGCCCGGAAATGAAAGGGTAGTTCGCATGATGATCGGGATACTGCTCGGGCTGATGTCCGGGGTCACGCTCGGCTTTATCACCAGTTTTGCCGCCTTTTCCTATGATTACGGGGCGACCCCGATCGGCCTTGTCTTCTTTCGGGCGATCTTCGCCCTCGTGGTGACCCTCGGGCTGGCCCTGATCAGCCGGGAAAGCCTGCGGCTCGATGGTCGCGGCCGGGTGCTGGCGCTCCTCACCGGGGTGGCCCTCAGCCTGGTGGGGTTCGGCTATATGGCGGCGGTGGCGTTCATCACCCCGGGCATGGCAGTGGCAATCCTCTATCTGTTTCCGCTAATGGTGCTGACTGCCGAAAGCCTGATCCGGCGCAGCATCCCGACCTTCGGGACAGTGCTGGCCTTCGCCATAGCTCTCCTGGGGATCATTCTCTGCCTTGGCCTGACCTGGGATACGCTTGACTGGCGCGGCATTGTTCTCGGTGTTCTTGCGGCGATGGGGATGGCGGGCTACCTGCTGACCTCCTCCCGGATATCGGCAGCGGGGCTCGGCTTTGCCCCGCTGGTCTGGGCCAACGTCTTTGTCATCCTGCTGGCCGTTGTGCTGGCCTTTGTTCTGCCGGGCGGGCCGGGGCAGTTGCTGCCGCCACCGTCATGGACAGGCCAGTGGTCAATGATGGCGGCCGCGCTGTTCTATGCTCTCGGGATCATCCTGTCTTTTCTTGCCCTGCGCTGGGCTTCGGCTCCGCTCATTGCCCTTATGATGAATCTCGAACCGATCACGACCCTGGTGGCGGCGTGGCTGATTGTCGGGGAAAACCTGACTGTGCTCCAGTATACCGGCATGGTCGTGGCGATCGCCGGGATCAGCCTCGGGGGCATCCGGCGGGGGGCCAGAAAATCTGCGAGGTGAGACCGATGACACTGGCCCAGGGGCCCGCGATTGACCCCGCCCTCAGATCCAGATTGACCGGTTGCGGTGGGTGAAATCCGCCTTCAGCCCGGCAGGGGTCGCCGTCTCGATATCCAGCAGGCCATCGGCGAGCAGGTTTTCACCGCCGAGCGTTGTCAGGACCTGCCGCAGGCGTTCGGGTTCCGGTGTGCCAAGCCTCAATTTGTCGAGCACCGGCCCGGGAAAGGCCATGCGGCTGATCGGCGGCGTCCCGTCCCACTCAATCAGTGCCGGCAGGCAGCCCCCCATGGGCGGCAGCCCGGTGGGGTTTAGTGTGATCTGCCAGCGCAGGTCACCACGCGAGGCAGCCTGCGGTTTGCCGATCAGCGCCTGATCCGATTTCTCAAGCCCGGCCAGCGTCGCCTCAAGATCGGTTGTCCGCAAGACGAAATGCGCCAGCATTGGTTTATCCTTGAGCCTGTCCTCCATCTGGATATTGCCAAGCCCAAACCAGCGCGGGTAAGGCGGTGCGGGCAGGCTCGGGTCGATGGCGATGACCTCAAGATAGGCATCACGGCCGACCGCCATCACGGCGTTGTGGGTTCCCATGAAATCATGCTGGCCGCCAGGCGGGATCGATACGCCAAAGGTGCGCTCGATGTAATCCATCCCGGCCTCAAGCCGGTGGCAGGTGATGACGATATGATCAAGTTCTAGCGCAGGCCCGGCCATGACAAACCCCTCCCTTTCGAGAAGGTTAACAGATCATGAAGGGAAACGGAAAG
>JBMHCY010000111.1:0-16354 GCA_049889655.1 Puniceispirillales bacterium (SeqCode) | reverse complement strand
GTTGAGGATATCCGGGATTTCGTGCGATTTGTATTTCCGAAGATTATCACGGACACGGTCAAACACCACCACCGTATCATTGATCGAATACCCGGCAATGGTCAGCAAGGCCGCCACGGTTGACAGATTAAACTCAAAACTGGTGATCGAAAACAGCCCCACCGTGGTGATCACATCATGGGTAAGCGCGACCACCGCAGCAATCGCGAACGGCCATTCGAACCGGAACCAGATATAGAGCAGGATAGCCCCAAGGGCGGCGATCACCGCATAGAGAGCCTGTTTCCGCAACTCCCCCCCAACCACGGCACCGACAAATTCAGTCCGCCGGATGGTGTAACCCTGATCGATGCTGTCAGTAATCCGCTTAAGCGCAGCTTTATCTCGGTCAGTGAGGCTCTCACTGTCATCAAGAGATTGCGATTGCACACGGATCAGCACATCGGTCTCGACACCAAATTCCTGGAGCGAGATATCACCCAATTCGAGTGACTGCAGCGTCTGGCGCAATGACTGGATATCAGCCGGGCCGGATTTCGACCGGACCTCGACAAGAAACCCGCCGCGAAAATCAATCCCGGTATTGAGACCGACAGCCATCCATGAGGCCAGTGACCCCAGCACGAGGACCACCGAAAAGATGAGCCCGGCCATACGGAACCGGAGGAACGGCAGGGAGGTGTTCTGCGGCACGATTTTGAGAAGCGGCATCATGATCAATCCCCCCTTAAAGAACCAGTTTCGCCGGTCGGCGCATATTCAGATACCAGGACACCAGCATCCGGGTCACCATGACAGCGGTGAACATCGACGTGATGACCCCGATCCCCAGGGTGACCGAGAAACCCTTGATCGGCCCGGAACCGAGGAAATAGAGACACAAGGCAGCAAACAGCGTTGTCAGGTTCGCATCGATAATCGTCGCCGTGGCCTGCCGGAAACCATCATTGACTGCCGAAGCGATCGCTCTGCCCCGGGCCAGCTCTTCCCTGATCCGTTCAAAGATCAGCACATTGGCATCGACCGCCATCCCCATGGTCAGGACAATCCCGGCAATACCGGGCAGCGTAAGAGTCGCATTCAAGAGTGAAAGCGCCGCCACCAGCAGAATGATATTCACACACAAGGCCACGGTTGCGATGACACCGAAAATCCCGTAGGAGGCGATGATGAAGGCGACCACCGCAATCAGCCCGATCATCGAGGCTACTTTCCCGGCCTCAATACTGTCGGAGCCAAGACCCGGGCCCACTGACCGTTCTTCAAGCACTGTCAAAGGTGCCGGCAGGGCACCGGCACGCAGCAGCAGTGAAAGTTCATCGGTTTCGGCAATGGTGAAACGACCTGAAATCTGCCCGTTTGAGAAAATCTGCCCCTGAATGACGGGGGCGGAGACAACCTTGCCATCAAGAACAATGGCGAACGGGCGGCCGATATTCTGGCCGGTGATCTTGCCGAACCGAGCCCCGCCTGTGGCGTTAAGGGTGAAATTCACCACCGGATCATTGTTCTGGCCAAAGCCGGGACGGGCATCATCGAGCATATCACCGCTGATCAAAACACGTTTTTTCAGGAGATAAGGCGGCGCGCCTTCCTCGAGTGCCGGCAGCAGTTCGGAGCCCGGCGGCACACGGCCGGAGGCCTGAACCTCAAGCGGGTCAGCCGAGACATCAACAAGCTGGAAGCCCAGTTTGGCTGTCCGTCCCAGAAGACGTTTGACCTCCTCAGGGTTATCCACCCCGGGCAACTGAATGAGAATCCGGTCAGCACCCTGGCGCTGGATAATCGGCTCTTTGGTGCCGGTTTCATCAATCCGGTTACGGACGATCTCGATCGCCTGATCAACGGTGGTCAGCGCCAGTTGCCGCAGCCCTTCATCGGTATAGGCGATCTGGTAATCGAGCCCTGACGTGGTGATCGTCATGTCAGTACCGACCAGCGTTGACAGAGCTTCGTTAGCTCCGGCGCGATCATCTTCACGGCGGAGTGTGAACGACGCTGTCTCAGCATCACTGTCGAGATTGCGGATGGCAATACGGGCGTTCCGCATTTCTGTCCGGATCGCTTCGGCCATGTTACCGAGCCGTTCTTCAATGACTTCGTCAATATCCACCTTCAGCTGCAGGTAGGACCCGCCCTGAAGATCAAGACCAAGATTGATGCGGCGGTCTTCCATGAACCCGCCCATCGGCATAACATTCGGCAACGCCAGCGACGCTGCCACAACAATGATCACGCCGATCAGGGCTGATTTCCATTTTTCGAATACAATCATGGCCTTGCCAGTGGATACTAATGTTTTGAGAAAGGATTATTTCTTGGCGGGAAGCATGGGGTTGCCGTCCTTGTCACGGACTTCGGCAATCATGCCGCGGACAACCTCAACCTCGACCCCTTTGGCAATCTCAACTGTGATGCTGTCATTACCATCAGTGGCTTTGGTCACCGAACCCTTGAGCCCGCCGGAAGTGATAACCTGATCGCCCTTCTTGAGGCTGTCGACCAGATTTTTGTGTTCCTTGGCACGCTTTTGTTGCGGCCGGATTAGCAGGAAGTAAAAAACAACGAAGATCAGGATAAAGGGCAGCAACTGGCCAAGCATACTCGGCCCCCCTGCCCCGGCGGCCTGTGCAAAAGCCGGAGAAATGATCATGACATGGTGCTCCATCTGAATTTCATGTGCGGCAAGATACTACCTCAGCCTTGCCCCGTGCAACGATAAAGCATATTCAAACGTCAAGTTTTTCGCTAGTCTTGCCAGCGGAGAGAACTCGAAAATCTCATAATAGAGTGCAAATGATGGCTGATGATGCGTTGAAACGAATGGAAACCCTGCTTGAACGGATTGCTGTGGCGCTTGAAGATGCCAATGCAGCCCCTGTGGCATCGCCGCCAGGTGAGGCAAATGCCTTTATCTGGCAGGCAGGCACGCTTTCGTTTCTGCCGGTCACCAAAGTGAACCGGATACCGCTCAGCCTGCTCAAGGGGATTGATGGGCAGCAGGATCAGTTAATGGAAAACACCCGCCGTTTTGCCAAGGGACTGGCGGCGAACAACGCCCTGCTCTGGGGGGCACGGGGGACCGGCAAATCATCACTGGTAAAAGCGGTTCATGCCGAGATTGCCCGCACGCATCCGCTCGTTCTCATCGAGATTCACCGCGAAGATATCGCCAGCCTGCCGGAGCTGCTGCACGCGCTCGGCCATGATGAACGGCGGTTCATCCTGTTCTGTGACGATCTCGCTTTTGAATCCGGCGAAAGCACCTACAAATCACTGAAAGCCATCCTGGAAGGCGGTATCGAAGGCCGCCCTGATAATGTCATCTTCTATGCGACATCAAACCGGCGTCACCTGATGTCACGCGAGATGATCGAAAATGAACGGTCGACCGCAATCAACCCGTCGGAAGCGGTGGAAGAAAAGGTCTCGCTTTCCGACCGTTTCGGTCTCTGGCTCGGGTTCCACAGCATCGATCAGGACACCTACCTGAAGATGATCAACGCCTATGCCGATGCCCTCGGCCTCGCCCCGGGAGATGATCGGACGGGACTTGAGGCGGCATCGCTCGAATGGTCGGTGACACGCGGCAGCCGTTCGGGTCGGGTGGCCTGGCAGTTCATCGTTGATGCTGCCGGCAGGGCCGGTATCCGCACAGATTTTGATGCTGATCAGGAAAGATAATCTTCGGGATTGACCGGTTTTCTGGCCTGCCGGATTTCGAAATGCAGTTGTGGCCTGTCAACCCGGCCGGTCATCCCAACAGAACCAAGCACATCCCCCTGACCAACACGCTGGCCTTCTTCGACCGCCACATTACCAAGATGCGCGTAAGCGGTGATCCAGCCGCCCTCATGCTTGACCAGAACAAGATTGCCAAAGGCCTTCAGCCCTGAGCCGACAAACGCCACTTCCCCGCCACGCGAGGCCCGCACCACCGCCCCTTGTGCCGCAGCAATATTGACACCGTCATTGCGGACACCCCGGGCCGTGCTGCCATAGGCCTGAATGACCTCACCATCGAGCGGCCAGGCGAAATCCCCTGCCCTGGCGACAAACCGCACCTGCCGCGAAGGGTTGGCTGGCACAACAGCCGCACCTGATGCCGCCGATTGATTCTGTGTTGCCGCGGGGGCGGACAGATCAGGGGCTTTGGCATCATCGAGCAGGGCATAATCCATCCGCCGGGGAATGGCGATCTGCATCCCCGGGCGGAGACTGTAGGGCTCTGTCAGGGCATTGAGCCTGATCACATCATCCTTGCGGACGAGATAGCGTGTGCTGATGCTGTCGAGGCTATCACCCGCCACAACGCGATGCGTCCGCGGCTTGGGAATGTTCAGCTGGCGATACGATGAAAGATCATAAGGCGGGGCCAGATTGTTCGCCAGAATGATCCGCCGCGGGGTGACCTTATAACGGTTGGCAACAGTATAGATGGTATCGCCGGCCCGCAGGGTGATCACCCCGTCGGAAGGCACGGTTTCAGTGGCCTGCCGCTTGGGGGCGTTGACCACCGGCAGGTTCGGTGTCTGCGGGAGCGAAAGGCATCCCGAAACCACCAGAAGCAGCAACAATGCGGGCAGTGTTCTAAGCATGACTCATCCAAGCGTCAACGACCATCCCTACATTATCTTGTGTTGGTTCAGGGATCAATATCAACATTTGTAACGAGCGGAACAAATCGCGCATCGACAAGATCATCTTCATGGCATTGGCCATCATCATCGACGCGATACCGCCGGATCTTCTGATGGCCGGTCGCCACATCCACCGGCGCGATCATGATCCCCCCGGGTTTGAGCTGGCCGACCAAAACGGATGGCCTCGCCGGGGCAGCACAGGTCATGATGATCCGGTCAAACGGGGCTGCCTCGGGCCAGCCTTCGGCACCGTCACCATGGCGGGTGGTCAGGTTGGTAACCTTCAGTTGCGTCAACAGCCGTTCGGCCTCCACCAACAGCGGCCGCAGCCTCTCGATACTGTAGACACGGCGACACAGCGCGGCCAGAACTGCTGCCTGATAGCCGCTGCCTGTCCCGATTTCCAGCACCCGCTCACGTCCTGTCAGGGCAAGCGCCTCTGTCATCATGGCAACGATATAGGGCTGGCTGATCGTCTGCCCCTGGCTGATCGGCAGCGAGACATTGTCATAGGCGTGCTGGCGCAGTACTGACGGGAGGAATTCTTCTCGGGGGACGCTTTCGATGGCGGAAAGAACGGCAGTATTGCGAATACACTGCCCCCGCAATTCCATGATCAGAGCGGCTTTCCGGGCCAGAAGATCAGGTTCTGTCATCACACCGTAAGCATATCGTAATCATGAAGCGTGGCGCGATCGGTCATATCGAGGCTGAGCGGGCAGACGGTGATATACCCTTCGAGCAATGCCCCGACATCAGTGTTGATATCGAGATCATCGGAAAGCCGCATCAGGCCGATCCGGTACTGGTTTTCACCAGCCCCGGTCTGGACATCATCCGATTGCTTGTGGCGGCCAACTGTCACCGCCTTGATGCCCTTGACCTGATCAGGGGCAACGCTCGGGAAATTGACATTCATGACAACGTTTTCGGCCCAGCCGCGATCCAGCAGCTGGCGGATCACGCTGACCCCGTAGGCGCGGGAGGCCTCAAACGATTCCTTGAGCTCAAGAGGGTTGGATTTATCGTATTTCTGGGACAGGGCAATAGAGGGGATCCGGTGCACAGTGGCTTCCCATGCCGCCCCGATGGTACCGGAACAGGTGATATCATCGGCGACATTCATGCCGAAATTGACCCCGCTCAGCACGAGATCAGGCGGCGTGTCCTTCATCAGCATATTGGCCGCCATGATGATGCAATCCGTCGGCGTGCCATCAACAGTATAGCGACGTTCGCCG
The DNA here is from genome assembly GCA_049889655.1 of Puniceispirillales bacterium (SeqCode). Classification (GTDB taxonomy): domain Bacteria; phylum Pseudomonadota; class Alphaproteobacteria; order Puniceispirillales; family UBA1172; genus UBA1172. Next base: position 10,470 of record JBMHCY010000111.1, on the reverse strand, counting down.
TGACGCGTCAGGTGCAGATCACGCCCCAACGTGAGCGATCGACCATAGCCGGAACAATTGCTGTCAGGTGCAATAACCCAGACTTCATCAGCCAGTTGATGGGCCAGCTCTTCGAGAACAACAAGCCCTTCGGCATCAATCCCGTCATCGTTGCTGATCAGGATACGGCCAACACGCCCTTCGGAAAAACCCATCATCAATTCCCTTCACGGTGCAGAACAGTCTGCCCACCCATATAAGGCTGGAGCACCTCGGGAACAGCGATGGAGCCATCTGCCTGCTGATAATTTTCAAGGATCGCGATCATTGTCCGGCCGATGGCCAGGCCTGAACCATTCAAGGTATGGACAAAGCGGGTTTCCTTTTCGCCAGCCGCCCGGAACCGGGCCTTCATCCGCCGGGCCTGGAACGGCCCGCAATTCGAGCAGGAGGAAATCTCGCGATACGCCCCCTCACCTTCTTCCTGGCCAGGCAGCCAGACTTCGATATCATAGGTGCGGCGGGCGGAAAAACCGGTATCACCGGAAGACAGCAGCATCACCCGATAGGCCAGACCGAGGCGTTGCAGGATCGTCTCGGCACAGGAGGTCATGCGTTCGAGCTCATCATCGGATTGATCCGGATGAGCGATTGTCACCAGTTCGACCTTGGAAAACTGATGCTGGCGGATCATCCCGCGGGTATCACGTCCGGCCGCCCCGGCCTCAGCACGGAAACACGGGGTATAGGCTGTCATCCTAAGCGGCAGGGTCGCTTCATCGAGAATATCACCGGCCACCAGATTGGTGAGAGGCACCTCGGCTGTCGGGATCAGCCAGCGGTCATCGGTGGTATGGAACAGGTCTTCGGCAAATTTCGGCAACTGGCCCGTCCCAGCCATGGTCTCGCCCTTGACAAGCGAAGGCGGCAGCATCTCCTGATAACCGAATTCCCGGCAATGGGTATCAAGCATGAACGCTGCAAGAGCCCGCTCAAGCCGGGCAAGGCCGTTCTTCAGGACGACAAAACGGGCCCCGGAAAGTTTTGCCCCGGCGGCGAAATCCATCATCCCCAGGCTTTCGCCCAGATCGACATGGTCTTTTGGCGTGAAATCAAATGACGGCTTGTCACCATGGCTGCGGACAAGCACGTTATCATCTTCATCCGCCGCGTCCGGGACGGCATCATCAAGAATATTGGGCAGCCCCATCAAGTGGTCGGTGATCGCATCGGCAAGGGATTTTTCCTCAGCCTCAATCGTCGCCATGCGTGTTTTGATCCCGGCAACTTCTTCCATCAGTGCATCGGCATCACCGCCGGATTTCTTGATGGCCCCGATCTCGCGCGAAGCCTCATTGCGGCGCCCCTGCAATTCCTGCAATTCGGTCATCAGCGCGCGCCGACGGGTATCGAGATCAAGGATCGTACTCGCCATGGGGTCAAGACCACGGCGGTTAAGGGCGCGATCAAAAGCATCCGCATCTTCTCTGATGAAACGGATATCATGCATGGGAAACTCTCCCGTCTTCAGGTCTAGTTGTCGTCTTCATCATCATATTCCGGCGGCTTGACAAGGATCCGGGATGCGATGATGGATATCTCATAAAGGAAAATGATCGGCACGGCCAGCATGACCTGCGAAATGACATCAGGCGGGGTCAGGATGGCGGCCGCCACGAATGACAGCAGAATGGCGTATTTGCGTTTTTCAGCAAGCCCCCGGGATGTCACCAGACCGGCCTTGGCCATGAGCAGCAGCACAACCGGCAATTCAAACGACAGGCCAAAGGCGAAGATCAGCCGCATCACCAGGCTGAGATATTCTGAGATGCGGGGTTCGACCTCAATCGACAGCGATTGATCGCCACCGGAAATCTGGAAGCTCAGAAAGAAATCCCAGGCCAGCGGAATGACGAGGTAATAGACCATCGCCCCACCGAGGAAGAACAAGATCGGTGTCGCCATCAGAAATGGCAGAAACGCCTTCTTTTCGGATTGATAAAGACCCGGGGCCACAAATCGCCATACCTGCAGCAGGATGATTGGGAAAGCGACAAACAATGCGGTGAAGAACGCCACCTTGATCTGGGTGAAAAAGGCTTCGTGGAGAGCGGTAAAGATCATCCGTCCGCCTTGTTCCCGCAGGATATCGGCGAGCGGCTGTTGCAGGAAAAGATAGACAATATCGGCAATGTTCTGGCTGTCACTGCCGAACGGCCGAACAAGACAGCCGATAAACAGAACAACAAACACGGCAACACAGAGCCCGAGGCGGTTGCGCAGCTCGGTCAGGTGTTCCAGGAGGGGCATTGTCCCCTGATCTTCGGTCGGGCTGTCCTTATCGTTCATGGCTAAGCCTTGCTAACCTTTTTCTTCCTGGCTTTGGCAGGTGATTTTGCGGCGGTCTTACTGGCAGTCTTACTGGCAGTCTTTTTCGCGGCTTTCTTCGCCGGTTTTGCAGCCGTGTTGGTTTCAGCCTTAATCTGTTTTGCCGTGTCCTTAATCTCGTCGACGCTGCCCTTTATCTCGGCATCCTTGCTGATATCGTCAACAGCGTTTTTAACGTCATCAAAACTGGAGGCGACCTCATCAAAGTTGCCGCTCTTGGCATCCTGAAGCGCCTTTTTGACATCACGGAATTCATCCTGATTGGCAACTTCCATCATCGAGGACTGAAATTCAGTGGCCATGCCACGCGCCTTGCCAACAAATTTGGCAAACGCGCGCAAGACACGCGGCAGATCCTTCGGGCCGACGACGAGCACCAGCACGAAGGCCACCAACATCAGTTCCTGCCAGCCCAGATCCAGCATCAGAAAATCCCTGTTATGACGTGACGACGATAGCTACGGAAGAACGATCAGGCCCTGGATTTCTTTTTGGCAGCCTTTTTCTTCTTGGCAGCCTTCTTTTTCCCGGAGGCCTTCTTGGCCGGCGCTTTCTTTCGGACAGGCGTGGCTTCTTCTGCGGTGGAATCGATTACCTCAACGTCATCGACTTCAACTGCATCGGCATCATCTTCCTTCATGCCGCTTTTGAAATTGCGAAGGCCCTTGCCGAAATCACCCATGATCCCAGAAATCTTACCCGGACGTGCAAACAGGATGAGAACGATCGCAAGGATAAGAACCCATTGCCAGATACCAGTGATGCCCATGAGTAGACTCTCTTTCCAATGGTTAATGTTTTCCCGACTATAGCCTTAAGGCGATGCGGATCGCAACGATGCAATTCAACTAATTTGCGTTATGCCGTATTCGCAAAGACAAAGACCTGATCAGGGTCGACCGACAGGGTCACGCGCTGCCCCGGCTGCAGCATATTGAGCCCCGGAACACGGGCGTGGAGATGCCATTCCTCGCCTGCCGCATCAAACAGCGACAGGTGGATGAGGCTGTAGCGCCCCAGCAACCGGGTTTCCATGACCTCGGCATTGGGGGCTTCACCATTGCCGATGATCAGCGCTTCATGACGGATCACCAGCGATGCCCGTTCTGCTACATCATGCTGGCCTTCATGGAGATCGAACTCACCAAAAGGCGAGACCATGCGGCCGTTGACGATGGGCCCATCGATGAGATTGACCTCACCGAAAAACTCAGCAACGAAGGCACTGCCCGGCCGACAATAGAGATCGATCGGCCGGCCGCCCTGAATGATCCGGCCTTTCTGCATGACATAGATATAATCCGACATGAACATGGCTTCTTCGCTGTCATGCGTCACCAGCAGAACAGATGTGCCGGTTTCCTTGAGCACGTGGAGCATATCATCGCGAATACGCTCTCGCAGGCGGCTGTCGAGCCCGGCATAGGGTTCGTCGAGCAGGATCAGTTTCGGCTTCGGGGCGAGCGCCCGGGCCAGCGCCACCCGCTGCTGCTGCCCACCGGAAAGTTCATGCGGCATTGCCTCGGCATAGGCGGCAAGATCGACCTGCTCGAGCACTTCATTCAGTCTTTTTCGGCGGGCGGCCTGATCCATTGCCGCCATGCTCACGCCTTCGAGACCGTAAAGGATGTTCTCGCTGACCGTCATATGCGGGAACAGCGCGTAATCCTGAAAGACAAGCCCGATCCCCCGCTCTTCCGGCGGGATAAAGGACCCGGGACCCGCCACGGGACGACCATCGAGGGTGATCGTGCCTTCGTCAGGGCGTTCCAGGCCGGCGGCCAGACGCAGGATCGTCGATTTGCCGCAACCGGACGGGCCAAGCAGGCTCACCACCTGGCCGTCGGCGATATCAATTGAGATACCTGATACAGACGGGCTTTTCGAATAACGGTGGCTGATCCGGTCAAAAACGAGCATCACTCATCATCCTGTTCGGGTTCGAGTTCCGGAAACTCATCCATCGTCTCGTCATGCTCATCGTCATCATCGCTGTCATCATCACCACCGGCAAGCAGGGTGGAAAGGCCACCCCGATCTGAAATAGACTGCCCGGAGCGCAGCAATCCGGCCTCTTTCAGATCATCAAGCCCCGGCAGGGCGGTGATATCATCAAGGCCGAAATGATCCAGAAAACCTTCGGTTGTGCCCCAGGTCAGCGGCTTGCCCGGCGTGCGGCGACGGCCCTTCGGCTTGATCCAGCCCTGTTCCAGCAGAATATCGATCGTCCCGCTGGAAATGGAAACGCCTCTGATTTCTTCGATTTCCGCCCGCGTGACCGGCTGATGATAGGCAATGATCGCCATAACCTCGAGCGCCGCCCGAGAAAGCGGCCGTTCTTTGTGCTTCTCGATGGTCAAGAGAGAGGCGATCTCAGGCTTTGTCCGGAAAGCCCAGGCAGTGCCAATGCGTTTCAGCTCAATGCCGCTTGTATCCCCGAAACGGTCGGCGATCTCAGCCAGAATGGTATCGAGGGCAACACCTTCCGGCAGATGCTTTTCCAGCTCGCGCGATGAAACAGGGTCAGCAGAAGCAAAGATGCGGGCTTCGATTACCTGGCAGAGGGTGGCGATATCACTGTTCTTGGTCATACGTGCTTCTTTCGGGTATTGGCCAGCCAGATTGGGCCGAAGGCTGTATCCTGCCTCAATTTCATGTTGCCGTCACGAACGAGTTCGAGCGATGCGGTGAAATGTGCCGCGAGCGCAGAACGATGGTCAAGCGGTGTTTCGAGCCCTTCGGGCATATAATGCTGCAGCGTGTTCCAGCCCGGGGCCGATTGCAGCAGATGACTGAGCCGCTTGACAGCATCCTCGACGCTGAACAGCCGTGTCGAGGCGATCGTCAGGGTCGAGGCATCCTGTGCTGATGCGATATGGCCATAAGCCCTCAACAGGTCGACAAGACTGGCCTTAAAGGAGTTGTTGGTCGTGGTGGCGAATTCTTCCGGCTGGCCATTGGCAAAACGCTCCCGTCCGAGACGCGGCAGGGCCATGATCTGCCGCGAGGCGTTCTGCATGGCTTCAAGACGCAGCAACTGGAACTTCAGCGCATCGGCCATGTCAATGGCCTCTTCCTGTTCTTCCGGCTCCGGGTCAGGCAGCAACAACCGTGATTTCAAATAAGCCAGCCACGCCGCCATGACGAGATAATCAGCAGCAATTTCGATATCAAGATCACGCGCTGACTGGATGTATTCGAGATACTGTTCCGCCAGCGGCAGGATTGCGATCCGGCTGAGATCGACTTTCTGTTCGCGGGCGAGGCTGAGCAGCAGATCAATCGGTCCTTCATAGCCATCGAGAACAAGGAACAGTGACAACTGTTCCTGCGGTTCATCAGCAATGAAATCTTGATCAGTCATGGGCTTAATCCAGTGATTTCACAATACAGTCCTGGCCCACCGAGACAAAAACCCGGCACATGCTGGCGGCATCACCCCGCGGCAGAGGATCAGAAACAACGCGCCAGTATTCGCCCTTGCGCATATAGCCAAGCACCATGCCATCAAGACGTCCAGCGTGTTTGGTGGTCAGGAGAGCCGCCGTTTCCCGGGCGCTTTTCTCTGACCGGAAGGCGGCAAATTGAACGAGGAAGGTGTTGTCGCCGGTCGGCAGAACAGGCTTGATCCGCGGTTTGGGTTCCGGCTTGATCACCTGATCAACGGCCGCATCAATGCTGTCAACGGCAGCCGTTTCAGCCTCAACCGGGGCTTCTGGGGCAGGTTCAGCGGAGGTTTCTGTCACTGTTTCGGCCACGGTTTCTGCTTTTGTTTTGGCTTCGGTTACAGCAGGCGGCTCTTGCTCTGGTGCAGCGGCTGTCTCTGCTGCCGGGGAGGATGGCGGCTCGGCTGCTGCTGTCACTGCAGGCTCCGGTTCGGCCTCGAGCGCCTCACCTGCCGGGGGCTGCGTTGCTGCAGTAGCCACGGGCTCTTCGCCTTCAGATATGCTTTCAGGGGCGGCAGGTTCGGGTGTTTCCGCCACCTCCGGTACCTCAACACTGATCGGCGGCAGTTCGGGTTCTTCTTCCGGAGGCAGCAGCAATTCAGTACCGGGCTCCGCGCTTTCATTCCCGCCCAGGAGCCCCATCATCGGGCTGTCGAGATTATCCAGTTTCTTGCCGCCGGGATCAGCCGGACGCACCTTGTAGGGATCAGCATCAGCCCGCAGGATGACTGGCTCCGCCGCATTATCGAGACTGGAGAACAGATAAACCGCAAAGCCACCCAGACAGACCAGTACCGCCAGCAGCCCAATGATGATCAGGCGGCTGATGGATGACGTGGTTTCCTCGGCAGCGGCCATCGGTTTACATATCCTCCCTTGCTTCCACCCCCAGCATAGCAAGACCAGAGCGGATTACCAGTGCTGCCGCCGCCACCATCTGCAGCCGTGCCGCTGTGTGGTTCGGGGAATCGTCACGAATGAATTTGAGTTCCGGTTCATCCCTGCCCTTGTTCCAGAGCGCATGGAAGGCCGCGGCGAGATCCTGCAGATAGAATGCGATCCGATGCGGCTCATGTGCTTCGGCAGCAGCCTCGACCTGACGCGGCCATGATGCCATGATCCGGATCAGGTTCAGTTCCGATTCATGGCTGAGCAGTGACAGATCGGCATCATCAGAAGCCTGCTTTTCAGCCGATTTCAGCACCGATTGCGCCCGAGCATGGGCATACTGAACATAGAAGACAGGGTTTTCCCGTGATTGTTCGGTCACCTTGGCGTAATCGAAATCCATCGCCTGGTCGCTGCGGCGGGTGAGCATGATGAACCGCAGAATATCCTTACCGACACTATCGAGAACATCAGACAGGGTGACAAACGTCCCTGCCCGCTTCGACATTTTGACAGGCTTGCCGTTATCCATCAATTTGACCAGCTGGCAAAGCCGCACATCGAGGGCGTCCTTGTTGCCGGAAAGTGCTGTTACTGCGGCGTTCATCCGTTTGACATAGCCGCCGTGATCAGCCCCCCAGATATTCACCAGCCGTTCGGAACCGCGCGACAGTTTATCGAGATGATAGGCCACATCCGTTGCAAAATAGGTCCAGCTGCCATCACTTTTCATGATCGGCCGGTCGGTATCATCACCGAATTCACTGGCTTTGAAGAGTGTCTGTTCCCGCGGCTCCCAGTCTTCCGGAGTCTTGCCTTTGGGGGGATCGAGCTTGCCGCGGTAGATCAGCCCCTTGTCTTCAAGGGTTTTCATCGCATGATCAACCGCCCCGTTATCGACGAGTGCCCGTTCCGAAGAAAACACATCCATATGAATATTGAGGCGTTTGAGGTCGGCCTTGATATCCTCCATCATCGCAGCGATGGTGAAGGCACGGATGATCGGCAGCCATTCTTCTTCCGGCTTGTCACGGAAGGCATCCCCATGATCTTTGGCGAAAGCCGCCCCGACATCTTTGAGGTAATCCCCGGGATAGAGCCCTTCCGGGATACCGTCGATGGTCTCACCCAAAGCCTCGCGATAGCGCAGATGCGCCGACCGGGCGAGCGTATCCACCTGATTGCCGGCATCATTGATGTAATATTCACGGGTGACCGTGTAGCCGGCAGTCTCAAGCAGGGAAGCCAGGCTGTCGCCGATGATCGCCCCGCGGGCATGGGCAGCGTGCAAAGGGCCGGTGGGGTTGGCCGAGACATACTCGACATTGACCGTCTTGCCTGCCCCGATCCGGGATTTGCCCCAATCACTGCCAGCAGCAAGGATATCGGTGATCCTGTCCTGCCACATGGCCGGAGCAAGCTTAAGATTGATGAACCCGGGCCCGGCAATGCTAACCTCATCGACGCCATCACGTTGTTCAAGTCCCTCGGCGATGATCGCAGCCAGATCACGCGGCTTCATCCCGGCTCGTTTCGCCAGAACCATGGCGGCATTGGTCGACAGGTCACCATGGGCCGGATCACGCGGCGTCTCACAGGAGATACCGGCGGTATCGAGATCGGATGGCAGCGTGCCATCCTGGGAAAGGGACGCCAGCAGAGAGGCAATTTCAGTTTCAAAATGATGATAGATGTTCATGGGTTATCTCAAAATGGGGCCCAGATCGAAAAGACGTTCATATTCCATCATGGCGTAGCGATCAGTCATGCTGGCGATATAATCGGCGATATGGCGGGCCTGTTCTGCCTGTGATAAGGCTTTCATCGGCGTGCCGTCAAGAGACTGCCATTCCAGGGGCAGGATATGGGGCTGCGCGATGAACAAATCAAAGAGTTGCCGCATCACCCGTCGCGCCTTGCTGGTCATCCGGTTGACCTTATAATGCCGCCACACAGAGGTGAAGAGAAACGATTTCAGCTCATCAAGCTCACGCGCCATCGCCTGTGAGAACGCCACCATGGGGCGACCGGCATGACGGACATCATCAGCGGTTTTCGGCGCCGTGTCTTCAAGCCGCCGCCGGGTTTCCTCAAGCAGATCAACCACCGACTGGTTGATCAGCCGCCGTGTCAGTTCATGGACAAGCCGGGAGGTTTCGAGCCCCTCCCCATAGGTTTTGAAAATATGCCGCAGAATGGGCCCGGCCAGCGGCAGGTCGATCATCTGGGCCGGATCGAGCAGCCCTGCCCTGATCCCATCATCACAATCATGGGCAAGATAGGCGATATCATCAGAAAGCGCTGCCACCTGCGCTTCAAGGCTGGCGAAACTATCAAGATCAAGATGAAAAGCCTTATCGATGGCGGTTATTGTCGGGCGGCGTTGTTCCGCTGTCAGCGGACCGTTGTGCTTGACCACCCCTTCGAGGGTTTCCCATGTCAGGTTAAGCCCGTCAAATTCCGCATAGCAATGCTCGAGGCTGGTGAGAATCCGCAAGGTCTGCTCGTTATGATCAAAGCCGCCGTAATCCTGCATGGCATCATCCAGCTCAGTCTCACCGGCATGACCGAAAGGTGTATGGCCGAGATCATGAGCAAGCGAGATCGCCTCGGCGAGATCATCGTCAAGCCCCAACTGGCGGCTTACCGCCCGGGCGATCTGAGCCACTTCAAGCGAATGGGTCAGCCGGGTGCGGAAATAATCACCTTCGTGGTAGATGAAAACCTGAGTCTTGTGCTTGAGCCGCCGAAACGCCCCGCAATGGATGATCCGATCACGGTCGCGCTGAAAACCATTACGCGCGTCACCTTCATGATGGGCAGCCTTGCTGATCAGGCGGCCGCGTGATTCCTGCCAGTGCGATGCATAGGGAGCAAGGCGTGGAGAGTAATCGGTCATCGTGATCCCTGACGGCGGTGGGAAGGTGCCGCGACCTTACAATTCAGGCAGTGAAAGGGCAACGGCAATCGTCTGTCTTGAAGATAGCACGAGGGACGCGTATATAAAATACTGAGGATGCCAACCATGACAGCACAACAACAGGAAATCCGTTTCTCCCTGACGACGCAGGCGATTGACCGCGTCGCCGTGCTGATTGCCGAAGATGAAGGGGCGATCTTCCGGGTCGCGGTTCTCGGCGGCGGCTGCAGCGGTTTCCAGTACCAGTTCAGTATCGATGCCGCCAGCAATGATGATGATCACCTGCTGCATCTGAAGACTTCCGGTGGTGATGATGTCTGCGTCGCGGTGGATGAAATGTCGTTGCAATTCCTTGATGGCAGCGAGCTTGACTTCAAGCAGGAACTGATCGGCAGTTATTTTGCCGTCAGCAACCCGAATGCGACCGCCTCATGCGGCTGTGGGACATCCTTTGCCATCTGATCTGCTCAAAATCGCCAGCTGGAATGTCAATTCCATCAAGGTTCGCGGTGAACAGGTTGTCGCCTGGCTCAAGGCCAGTGATACCGATATCCTGATGATGCAGGAAATCAAATCCATGGATGAAAACTTCCCGGTCGACCTATTTAGAGAAGCCGGATACGACGCCCATGTCCATGGCCAGAAGACCTATAACGGGGTGGCGATCGCCAGCCGCGTGCCGATTGATGATATACGCCCTCGCCTGCCGCATCCCGAAGGCGATGCCATGGATGAACAGGCCCGCTATCTGGAAATCGATGTTGCCGGGATCACCATGGCCGGGCTCTACCTGCCGAATGGCAACCCGGTTTTTGACGATGACGGCGCGTTTTCAGGCAAATTCACCTA
>JBMHCY010000110.1:0-4964 GCA_049889655.1 Puniceispirillales bacterium (SeqCode) | reverse complement strand
TCGACAACGTCACCTGGTAAACACATTTCCGAGAGACTGGAGCAGCCCTGTTCCAGTCTCTTTTTTTGACTTGAGGGCCGATCATGTATCAGATCACAGTCGAAGGTGACAAAGCCACCCTGGTTCTTTCCGGGGAAGTTGATCTTCAGACGACGGCCGATCTCAAAAACGAAATTTCCGAACTATCCGGGATCTCAACACTGGATATCATCGCGAGCAGTGTCACCTATATTGATTCAAGCGGTGTGGCTGTTCTGCTGATGACACGTCAGCATTGCCTGGCGTCAAATATTGAACTGTCCCTTTCCGCTGTCAGCGAGCCTGTATTCAGGGTTCTCGAAATTGCGAAACTCGACAAACTCTTGCCGATTGGCCAGGTTGTGGAAATTGATACAACCGCTGTCGATAATTTCGGCGTCTCGCTTGTCACCAATACCGCCGATGATGCGGCTGATCCGGCCGGTGAGAATGATATTCCTCTGGACAGCGGCGACATCAAGCCGGGATCATTCAACTGAGGCCCGCCGTGGGGACGGCCTCATCCAGTGTTTTCTTCAACCAAGGTAATGGCATCAGCCTGATCACAGGGCTGATGGAGCAATACGGCACCACCGGTGATGCGATCACGGCGCTCCGCTGGGCCCTGCCGCTGGTACTGAAAGAGCTCAACGCCGAAGCCGGATCACTGTTTCTCCACCGCGAAGAAGACAACCAGCTCGAATGTGTCGTCTGTGTTGGCCCGGTGGATGTGACCGGGCTTGTTGTGCCGGCGGAAAAAGGGCTTGTTGGGAGGGCATTTACCACGGGGCAGGCTGAAATCGTCTCTGATGCCAGCAGCGACAAGGCCCATTACCGGGCAGTTGACGCCACTTCCGGGTTCAAGACAGTCACCACCGCCACTGCACCTGTTCATCTTGGGGACAAGCGTTTTGGCTCGATCCAGGCGATCAACCGGCGGTCACCGGAAGATGACAGCCTGATTATCAATTTCACCGAAGAAGATCTAGGGCTGCTGACCTCACTGGCTTCGGCGCTGGCACTGGCAATTTCCAATGTCAGGCTCGCGGAAAAGGCGATCAGCGACCAGATCCTGCAACGTGATCTTGATCAGGCCACCGAGGCCCAGACAGCCCTGATGCCGATGATGGATCTGGGGGGGCATCTTGCTGGCAAGGTTATCCCCGCCCGCCAGTTATCGGGAGATTTCTTCGATTTTCTCGATGTCGAGGGGCGGATGGCTTTCTGTCAGGGTGATGTTGCCGGCAAGGGGATTACCGCAGCCCTGATGATGGCCCGGACAATTGCGTTGTTCCGGTCTCTGGCCCGTCAGGGGCATGATGCTGTCACGATCGTCACAAAACTCAACAGGGAACTGATGGATGTGGCATCGGACCGTTTTGTGACCTTTGTCGCCGGCTGGTTTGATCCGGTGTCATCCAGGGTTGAACTGATCAACTGCGGCCACGGGCCTGTGCTCTATATCGATGATGAAACCGGTGATACGACGATCATTGAATCCGCCACAGTGCCCATGGGGCTGATCGATTACGGTTCCGAAAACCTTGAACCCTGGCAGGGTGATCTCACCACGGCGGCACTCTATATGGTGACAGACGGGATCACAGAGGCCCGGGACGGTGACAGGGAACTGGGTTTTGACGGGCTGATTGCCGAGGCCCGCAGCCATCAGGGGCTCAACGGGGCCCGGCGTGTTGCCGAGATCATGAAAAGCTTTACGGGCAACCGGTTCACCACCCATGATGATGCCACATTACTGGTGGTAACAGGCATGGCAACCAGCACAGCAGCGAAAATGCGCTCCCGATCCTGCACGCTGCCATCGACGATAGAATCGCTGGCCAAAAGCCGGGCTTTCGTGGCAGACGGGCTGCAATCCTTCGGCTGGCAGGACCGGACGATCGATATACAGCTGGCGGTTGGCGAGGTGATGCAGAATATCATCCGTCACGGGTTCAATGGCGGCAATCCTGAGGGCAGCATCAGCATGGAACTGACCCTGAATGACGGCAATCTGGTTTGCCTGATCACCGATACGGCTCCGGCATCAAGGCCTGAAACATGGCTGGCCAACAGCGAAAACCGCCCGCCTGAAGAGGGCGGTCTGGGGATGGGGATTATCCATGAGCTGACTCAATCCTTCGATGTTGAGCCGGGTGAGGGCAACAATCGCTCGCGGCTTGTCTTTGCCGGATCAGGGCAGGACGGATGATCATGACCGGTTTTGTGCTGCGCCGCAACGGGCTGACGGTTCCAAAAAGGCAATATGCGGCTCTCCATAGTGCCCGGCTGATGCCGCTTCTGGCAGCTGCAATGCAGCCGTTCACCAGCCCTCATCCGGACCCTGTTCTGGCCTGGGCCGGGTTTCAGGGATATAGGCTTGCCCCCCGGCGGCGGAACAATCTCACCCGTCTGGTGCGGCGCAATCCTTATGGCAACAGTTACCATCACCCCTGGCACAGCCTCACCGTGGTGATGAATGCTGCCATTCTTGCGGAACGGGCAGGGGTGCGACCGGGGGCTGGCACACGCCAGCGGGATGCCTTGCTGATGGCGGCGCTTTGCCATGATCTGGAGCATCGCGGCAAGCGGGCTTCCACGGCGGATTATGTGGAAGAACGGCGGGCGACGGCAATCAGCATCCGCAGCGGGTTTGGCTCCGGCAGCGGCCGCAAGAAAGATGCTGATGCTCTCAAGGCTCGCATTGACAGCACCGCCGCCATTTGGCGCAAGACAGCGGAGATTGAAACGATGACAGCCCTGTTGCGGGATGCGGATATCATGGCGTCGTGTTTTTCGCCGCGCCGAATTGCCCTCGATCTTTCGCGCCGTGTGATGCGCGAGAAAGGCCTCGCCATCCCTGCTGCCAGCGCGCTTTCAGGGTTTCTTAAGGTCATGGAAAAGCGTGGCTTTGATCATCCGGCAACACAGCGGCTGGCCACCACGATGTCTGCCGCCACTCTTGGTATCGGCCACGCCCCGGATGTGGCTATCAAACTGGGGTTTCGCATGGGGGGAAGCCGATGAAAATCTTCTGCAAAGACTGCATTTTCTGGGATGTCACCCATGCCGGCAGCACGACGAAAGCTCGTGAAGGCCGTTGCCGCCGCCATGCTCCAACACCAATGAGTGAGAATCTGGAACTTGAGGCCGGAACGGTCTGGCCTTCCACCTTCGATGATGACTGGTGCGGGGAAGCCCGGATCCACGGTGATCCGCTTGACGAACACCTGCTGGTCGATATCGTTCCCGCCCCGAAGCCGGAAAACAAGAAACCACCAAAACGGTGATCAGCCCAGCGTTGCAGTGATATCCCGGCCGAGCCCGTCAGCAGCTTCCGCAAGGGCTTTTTCCATGGCCAGCACGGCATCGTCAAGGCTGCTGCCCTGCGCCGATACTTCTGCCTCATAGTGGCTGTCCAGCAACGCTGACCGGCTGTCATCAATGAGCCGGGCATGGAGGCTGATACGCCCGGCCATGGTTTCGGTATAGCAGAATTCATTGAGGCTGAGATCAAGCCGGAGCCCCCTGGCCGTCACATTGCCTGCAGTTGCCACCGGTTTTGCGCTGGCGCTGTTCCAGGCCCTCACCAGACTGTCCTGGATCAGATCGGCAGGCGCGGAATGCCAAAGTTTCCCGCGTGTTTCTTCATAGTTGATCGGGGCTGTACCGCGCCGTTTAATAAGTGGCCTGCCGGCAAAGATCCCGCTGGCATTGACCCGGCTGACAACCATGATGCGACCGCCCAGATCAAGCGGCTGAAGTTTTGGGGCAAGGCCATAATGGGTTTCGACAAGCCGCTGTGCCGGGGCAGCGCAACCGCCAAGCAATCCGGTTGCCGCAGCCGCGAGCAGAAAACGACGTCGGGGGAATGGTGATCCGGTCATGGTCTTTACCCTTTCCATTATTCGGTTCCGGTGATCAGCACACCGGGGTTATTTTTGAGAATGGCGGTCATCTCTTCGATATTGAGCGCCGCCCGGTCAAGCCGTGTCATGATCGTCGCCAGTTGTTCCCCTCCGGAGAGAATGACCGAATTGGAGCTGCTGACAACGCCATCGATGTTATCCATAATCCCTTCGACCTTGGCCGTGGCGTTCTTCGCCGTATCAACAATATCGCCGGTCTTGGTGGTGAGGCTGCTGATTTCCTTGCTGATCAACTCCATATCGGCGAGCACCCTTTCAAGGGCAGTAATCATCATGCGGCGTGTTTCTTCGACAGTCACGTTACCTGTGCGGACAAGTGCCGTTGCCTCAGGGACAAGGGTATTGCTGACAGCGGCACTGGCATCAGCAGCATTGGCCGAAGCCTGCTTGCTGTTTTCCAGAATGGTTTCGACATCACCCATGGCCCGGTCAAGCCGTTCCGGCTCGATCGCTTTGATCAGCTGATCGAGATTGTTGACCGCACGGTTGAGATTGGCCGCGACCTCGGGGGCTTCCCTGGCGAGCCCGGTTGTCAGCTCATTGACGCCGCTGAGTGTTTCCGCCCCGTGGGTGGAGAGCAGCTGGTCAATTGTGTTGAGCAGGGGGACGAGATTTTCTTCGGCAATGGTGGCGATGTTATCGGCGGTTTCGCTCAATTCATCGACAAAGTTCGACTGCATGGAGGCGACAATCATCGACCCGGGTTCAAGGGCCGGGCCTTCACCGGCCCTGATCTGGATCGCAACAGCCGAAAGCAGCGACATGGCAGCAATGCTGGCTTCGCTTGTTTTGGGGATACGCCAGTCTTTCTGGATATCAAGATCAATGCGGAAACTCATGCCGTCGGCGGTGGCTTCCGGGGTGATATTGCTGACACTGCCGATAATGTAGCCTTCATAGATCACCGCCGCGCCAGTCTTGAGACCGGAGACATTGTTGACCTGGGTGAAATAGGGGTCTGTCCGCTGCATGAAATTGCCCAAGACGGAGATGATGACCAGAAACCCGATCAATCCA
>JBMHCY010000109.1:0-8461 GCA_049889655.1 Puniceispirillales bacterium (SeqCode) | reverse complement strand
TTGCGGGCATGGGCGGTAAAATCAAAACCACCGGGGAGCAACTGCGGCAATGGCGGCTCGAGCCGGGCGTTGATGGCGAGGCGATCCCCGGGCTCAACCGGCACGAACCGCCGCGGCAGAATAAGCCGCCAGTCAGCCCCGACCCCCTCATCAGGGGTGAAGCGCAACCGCTGCCGCCCCCGCGTCATTGCCTCAGCCATGGTGACGGTGCCAGTGGCATCAATCCGGCCAGTCGGTTCCGGCGGCGGCTTTTCGGCAAAAGGCTGGCTGCCATGGATAATCGCCAGCCCCAGAAAGATCATCCCGAGCGTGACCCCGGGCATCAGCGCAATCCACCGCCAGGCTGGCAGTGTCATCAACCCTGCAAGCATGATGAGCCCGCCGGTCTCAACCGCATGGGGGAAAGTCTGCCCTATGGCAAGGCCAATGATCAGGATGGTCACTGCCGTCAAGCTCCATTGCCGCGGCAACCGCTTTCGAGGCGGGGGATTCTGCGGCAGGGGATTTGATGCTGTTTTCCGGCTGTCGTTCATGCTAAATACGGGCTCCCAGAATCAGCATGACGAAAAAAGGTTAATAATTCATGAGCGTTGTCACAAGATTTGCCCCCTCCCCGACAGGTTTCCTGCATATTGGCGGCGCGCGAACGGCCTTGTTCAACTATCTTTTCGCCCGGCATCACGGTGGTCAGTATCGGCTCCGGATCGAGGATACAGATCGTGAGCGGTCCACCCCGGAAGCTGTGGCGGCGATCCATGAAGGCCTGCAATGGCTCGGTCTTGAAGGGGATGGAGACGCGGTCAGCCAATCTGCGCAGGCCGAACGCCATGTTGAGGTTGCCAACGCCCTGCTGGCTGCCGGTCATGCCTATCGCTGCTATCTGACCCCCGACGAGCTGAGCACCATGCGCGCCGAAGCCCGGGCTTCCGGCACCCGGATCCTCAGCCCCTGGCGGGATGCCAACCCGGCCGATGCCCCCGATCTGCCCTTCACTGTCCGGCTAAAGACGCCGCTTGAGGGCGAGACAACGATCCGTGATGCTGTTCAGGGCGATGTCACGGTCAGCCATGATGCCCTCGATGATCTTGTCATGCTGCGCGGTGACGGTACGCCGACTTATATGCTGGCTGTGGTTGTCGATGACCACGATATGGGCGTCACCCATGTGATCCGCGGGGATGACCACCTCAACAATGCCTTCCGCCAGATAAAGATCATCGAGGCGATGGGCTGGCCTGTGCCGCAATACGCCCATATCCCACTGATCCACGGGGCTGACGGGGCGAAACTGTCGAAACGGCACGGGGCGCTGTCGGCCACTGCCTATCGCGATATGGGGTTCCTGCCCGAGGCGATGTGCAACTACCTGCTGCGGCTCGGCTGGAGCCACGGGGATGAGGAAATTATCAGCCGCGAGCAGGCGATCGGCTGGTTCGATCTTGATGCCATCGGCAAATCCGCAGCCCGCTTTGATATGGACAAACTGACTGCGCTCAACAGCCATTATCTGCGCCAACTGCCACTGGACCGCCTCGTTGCCCTGATGGGTGAAGGCGCGGAACAGAATGAGGAAATCCGCAAACGGCTTGAAATCCTTGCCCCGGCCTTTGCCGAACGGGCACAGGTGATCACCGATCTGCCGGCGATGGCGGCCTTTGCCACCGGCGACACCGCCCCTGCCCCGGATGAAGCCGCTGCTGCAATGATCGACGAAACAGCTGTCTCCCGACTGACTGCCCTGGCAGAGGCACTGCCCGACGATCTTTCCGATTACGATACCGTCAAGGCCTGGCTTAATGCCTGGCTGGAGGGTGCAGGCCTCAAGATGAGGGATATCGGCCCGGTGCTGCGGATTGCCCTGACCGGCACAAAACAGGCCCCCGATATTATCCTGATCGTCGTCGCCCTCGGTGCGAATACAATCCGGGAGCGGATCGCTACAATTTGCAAATGACGCGGATTACGGGTATATCTTAGCCACTGTTCGTGCTTCACGTACGGCCATGGAAAAGAAAGGAATACCCCTCGATGACATCCGCTGACAAAAACACTGTCACCATTACCGATAACCGCACCGGTAAGTCCGTTGATATGCCAATCCTGGGCGGTTCGGTCGGGCCAGATGTCGTCGATATCCGATCCATTTACAGCGATATGGGGATGTTCACTTTTGATCCGGGCTTCGGCATGACCGGCTCCTGCAAATCCAGCCTGACCTATATTGATGGCGAACAGGGGCAGCTGTTGCACAGCGGTTATGCGATCGATGAACTGGCAGAGAAAAGCGACTTTCTGGAAGTTGCCTATCTTCTCCTCCATGGCGAATTGCCGACCACCGACGAAAAAGCCGAGTTTGACCACGCGATCACGCATCACACCATGGTGCATGAACAGATCACGACTTTTTTCCGTGGCTTCCGCCGAGATGCTCACCCAATGGCCATTCTCTGCGGTGTCACCGGGGCGCTGTCGGCCTTCTATCATGACAGCACCGATATCAATGACCCGCAGCAACGGATGATCGCCTCACGGCGGCTCATCGCCAAGATGCCGACCCTCGCAGCGATGGCCTTCAAATATTCCCTTGGCCAGCCGTTCAATTATCCGCGCAACAACCTCAACTACGCCGAAAACTTTCTGCATATGTGTTTTTCGGTTCCCACTGAGGATTACCAGATCAACCCCATTCTGGCCGATGCGATGGATAAGATTTTCATCCTCCACGCCGATCACGAGCAGAACGCCTCGACCTCGACCGTGCGCCTCGCCGGGTCTTCAGGGGCCAACCCGTTTGCTTGTATCGCTGCTGGGATTGCAGCGCTTTGGGGGCCTGCCCATGGCGGTGCGAACGAAGCGGTGCTGAATATGCTCTCCGAGATCGGTGACCCGAGCCGTATTCCGGAATATATCAAGAAGGCCCGCGATAAGGATGATCCGTTCCGGCTGTTCGGCTTTGGCCATCGTGTCTACAAGAATTTCGACCCCCGCGCCAAGGTCATGCGTGATTCCTGCCACAAGGTGCTCTCTGATCTTGGCATCAAGGATGAACCGCTGCTGACGCTCGCCATGGAACTGGAAGACATTGCCCTCAAGGATGAGTATTTCATCGAAAAGAAACTCTACCCGAATGTTGATTTCTATTCCGGCATTATCCTCAAGGCGATGGGCTTCCCGACCTCGATGTTCACCGTGCTGTTCGCTGTCGCGCGGACGGTTGGCTGGATTTCCCAGTGGAAGGAAATGATCGAAGACCCGCTGCAGCGTATCGGCCGGCCGCGCCAGCTCTATACCGGCCCGGAAGAACGCGCCTACGTGCCGATCAACAAGCGCTAGGCCCTGTCACCATCGATTGTCTCAAGAACAGCTTTGGCCGCTGTCCGGCCAAAGCCTTCATTAGATGTTAGTTTCTGCCGCAGCATGGCCACCCATTGAGGCGGCTCAACACCCCTGCCCGCGGCCAGCCCTTCGCGAGCCGCCGCCGCCATCTTTGCGGCATTGAACTCCCGCCCCAGGCTGAACGGGTAAATCTCCTGCCCGGTGATAACATTCGGCAGGATGATCCGGTCACGCCGCACCATCAGGCGGCCGATGATGCTGCTGACGGCATCAGAACGATAATAGGCATGGCCGGGAAGCCCACTGAGGGCAGCTTCGAGTGTCACCGTACCCGAGCAGATCAGCCCGTAATCGGCAGCCGCCATGACCGTATCGAGATCATGCTGGGGCCGGGTGATGACCCCGGGCAGCGCGGCTGTCATCGGCGTGATGATATCGGCAACGCTTTCAGCCATGGGCAAAACTGCCTTCAGGTCGGGTCGCTCCGCCTGCAAAATTCGTACAGCCGCAAGCATATCGGGGAGCAGCCGCCTGATCTCACCACCGCGGCTGCCGGGAAGCAACGCCAATACAGGATCCTGCTGATCCAGGGAAAGGCTCGCCCGGGCGGCATGACGATCAGGACGGTCCCGATCAGCCGAAGGATGTCCAATGGCGACAGCATCGATGCCATGGGCCGTGAAATACGGTATTTCGAAGGGGAACAGGCATAACAGCCGGTCAACAGCCGTTGCGACCCTGGCGGCACGCCACTGCCCCCAGGCCCAGACTGTTGGCGCGACAGCATGGATCAGCGGTATCTGCCAGCCTTCATTGGCCATCCGTGCTTTGAGTCTGCGGGCAAAGCGCAGATTGAACCCTTTGCTGTCCACCGTCAGGACTGCATCAGGACGTTCGCTGAGGATGTGCGTGATCAATTGATCAGCGAGGGCATTCAGCCGCCGGACCGCCCCGATCGCTTCACCGACACCGAGAACCGTGAGGCTGTCCATCGGGGCGACAGGTTCAAGCCCCCGTTCGAGCATTTTGACACCGCCGATCCCTGAAAGACGGGTGTCCCGGCCGAGGCTTATGAGACCATCAACAACTGCTGCAGCAAGGCTATCCCCGGACGCTTCCCCGACAACAACGACAAGCCGCAGGGGTTTCATCAGCCTGCCACCCCGATCACGCTTACCCCCGCAGCCTCGGCCTGGCGGATGGTTTCATCGCGGTCCACCACCACCACACTTCCGGCTTCGATGGCAACAACGGCGATCCCTGCGGCGGCCGCAGCGGCAATCGTCCCGCTGCCGATAACAGGCGGGTCAAGCCCCCTGTCCTGAGCGGATTTCATCATCTTGACCAGAACTGCCGCACCGAGATCGGGATCAATCAGATCAGCCGCACGCCGGATCATGGCGTCGGTTCCTTCCGCGGCTTCGATGGCCAAAACGCGGCTGCCCTGAACGATCACCGCCTGCCCCACATCACAATCACCCAGGCGCGAGAGCACCCCGATACCGCAGGCGATCTGGGCATCAACCGCTGATACGGGGGACGGGCCCGCCATGGGACCAAGCGGGGCTTTCAGGTTGCCAAAGAACTGGGCTGTATCAGCAATGGTGATCCCGGCTTCGCTGAAAATATCCCTGATTTTCCGCAAGGCCGCATCATCACCGCTTGTCATCAGCGTCATCGCAACGCCGGAGGCCATGGTATCAGGAAAGGCATCAGCCAGCCGCGGCCGGACGAACTTGCCGGAAAGCAGAACCTCCGTACAACCTGCATCATGCAGAGATTCAAGAATGGCCTTGAAGCCGCCTACCCGCAGGCTGACGGATTGGTGGGCTGAAAAATCAGCAGTGGCGATATCGCGCAGAGCAATAATGAAGACCGGACGGCCGCTGGCCTTGGCGGCATCGGCCGCCAGCCGGGGCAATTCACCGGCGGCTGCGATGATCCCCAATGGTGCCGCCGTCTTCATCCACTATCCCGATCAGGATGGCACAGCGGTTTGTCGCCGCCATCAGTAATGAATTTCAGGATTTTCGCCACTTCCTCTTCATGGCCATAGAGATTGCTGACCTCGTCGAGACGTTCACTGAAGGTGCCCTCATTGGCAAACAGCAGGCGATAGGCCCGGCGCAGGGTGGTGATCTGGTCACGGCTGAACCCGCGCCGCTTCATCCCAACGAGATTGAGCCCCGTCATCACCGCCCGCGGCCCGAAGACTGACCCGAAGGGAATCACATCCGCAGTCACACCTGTCATGCCGCTGATCATGGCGTGCCCGCCGATCCGCACATACTGCTTGATCGCGCTGTTGCCCCCGATATAGGCATAATCCCCGATATGGACATGGCCACCCAGCATGGCATCGTTGGTGACAATGATATTATCACCGAGAACACAATCATGGGCGATATGGCAGCCGACAAAGAACAGGTTGTTGTCACCGACCTTGGTGATCATGTTGTCGATGGCTGTCCCCGGATGCATGGTGACGTTTTCCCGGATGGTGTTGCCGTCACCGATTTCCAACACGGAATCCTCGCCCTTGTACTGGGTATGCTGGGGCTTCTTGCCGAGCACGGCAAAGGGATGGATTTCGTTGTTTCTGCCGATCCGGGTGTTGCCGTCAATCACAACATGGCTGTGAAGGATCGTCCCCTCACCAAGGTTGACCTTGCTGCCGATAACACAATAGGGCCCGATGCGAACATCACCGGCGATCCGGGCACCATCCTCAATGATGGCGGTGGGGTGAATAAGATCAGCCATCAGCGTCCTGGCTCCACAACCATGGCCGAGAAAGTAGCAATTGCGACAGTCTTGCCATCAATACTCGCCACACCTTCGAACTTGAACAGCATCCCTTTGCCGCCAACACAGGTGACATCGAGATGCAGCACATCACCGGGGCGGGCGGGTGACTTAAACTTGACCTTGTCCAGTGTCGTGAAATAGACGTGCTTGCCATCCGTATCATCACGGTTGCTCCAGGCGATCAGCACACCCGCAGTCTGGGCCATCGCCTCAATGATCAGCACACCGGGCATGATCGGGAAGCCGGGGAAATGCCCTGCCAGATGCGGTTCCGTGCTGGCAATCGCCTTGATCCCCCGGGCGCTTTCATGGGCGACAAGGGAATCCACCCTGTCGATCATCAGAAACGGCGGCCGGTGAGGGATCAACTCCAGAATATCGGGATGATTAAGGACAGTTTCATCTGACATCTCATTCTCCATGGTTTGTTTTTCGGCCAAGGCGGCGAATGCTTGCGACCTGGCGGCGAAACTCATTAATAGGCACGGCCGGGAAACCTCCCATCACCTGACCATTGCCGATATTCTTGGTGACACCACTGCGGGCAGCGAACATATTGCCGTCACCGATCACGAGGTTATCGGCAACCCCGCATTGTGCCCCGAACACATTGTTGCGGCCGATCTGCGTTGACCCGGCAATACCTGTCTGGGCGCAGATCACCGTGCCGTCAGCCACTTGAACATTATGGGCGATTTGGCAAAGATTATCGATCATCACCCGGGCCCCGATCACGGTATCTTCAAGAAAACCGCGGTCTATCGTGGTCGCTGCCCCGATATTGCATTCATCACCGATCCGCACGAGCCCCAGATGCGGCAGGATGACATTGCCCTGATCACGGCCGACACCAAACCCGATCTGGCCGATGACGGTCGAGGCCCCGATTTCAGCCCTGTTACCGATCACGGCATAATTGATGCTGGCCTGGGCGTGGACGCGCACCCCTTCGCCAAGAACACAGCCCCGGCCAATATGAACCCCAGGGCCGATAATACAGCCCGGGCCAAGCTCAACACCATCACGGATCACCACATTTTCGCCGATACTGCAGCCTTCACCAAGGGAAGCCGTTGCTGCGATCGAGGCTGACGGATCAACCCCGGCAGGCGGTGTTTCTTCCGGCAGCATCGCACGCATGACAAGCCCGAGGGCGGCCTTCGGGTCGGGAACGGCAATGGCGATCACTGCATCCGGCAACTTGCCGGCCAGATCAGGTGTCACCAGACAGATGGCCCCGGCATTGGCACTGAGGCTTTCGGCCGCTTTCTCCTGACTGACAAAGCAGACATCCCCCTTACCGGCATTGGCGGCGGCGTTGATCCCGGTCGCCTCATCATGGCCGTGGCCGCGCAGCAATTCCCCCCGGACAAGATCAACAATCGCAGTCACCGTAAGGGGTTTCAGGTCAGGATAAAAACGCGGGTCAGCCATCTATTCCTTCTTTTCCAGAGTGACCTTGAGGTTCTTTGTCCGCTCGTTGAGCCTTTCGAGCGCAAGCGGGGTGATGTCGAGATTGGTATCAAATATCACCGCATTCTGTTTCTGGATCACCATGGCATAGCCGCGTTCACTGGCGATATCCGATATCACCTTGACCAGTTCCTGCTGGAGCTTTTCCTGCGCCTGATTGAACGAATTGTCAAAACTGCTTTTCTGGGCCTGGATACTACGCTGAAGCCTGATCACCCGGGATTCAAAATCGGCAAGACGGGTGTTGAACTCCTCCTTGCTGATGCTGGGCTTGTCTTCGTTCAGTTTCTTTTCCTCATTGCGAAGCGCCAGTTCTTCTTCGGAAATCTGTTCCTGAAAGAGCGCGTTTTGCTCATCGAGGGCCTGGCGGATCACCTTGATGGCGTTCGATTGCTGCATGACCGCGTTCATATCCACAATGCCGAAACTGAAATTCGGCACAAGCGTTTCATCTTGCGCCCAGGCAACAGGCGCGGATACGGCCAGGATGAGCGCAACAAGGGCTGCGGAGAGGCGTGAGCCGATCCTGTTCAGCAACCTAGAACCGGCCACCGAAGCGGAACTGGAAGACTTTCGTCTGGTCATAACTTTCTTTTTCTATCGGGTAAGCCCACATGAAGGTCATCGGGCCGACCGCCGTGTCCCAAAGCAGCCCCCAGCCAAATGACGACCGCATGCTGTCATTCTTGGCTCCACGGACATTTTCAGGGTAATCGGTGTTCCAGACACTGCCGAAATCACTGAAGACGGTCCAGCGCAGGCCAAGGTCCTTATCAAGGCCCACATCAGAGATCACGTTCAGGCTCCCGAGATAGTACTGGTTACCACCAACGTTGGAATTATC
>JBMHCY010000108.1:0-11101 GCA_049889655.1 Puniceispirillales bacterium (SeqCode) | reverse complement strand
AAAATAGGGCAAGGCTGCCACGGGCTTGCCATGGTTTCGCCCATAAATATGGTATGCTCTTCTGGAAAGCCAAGCAGCCGGAGATTGCCATGCCATCGCGTATTGCCCTTGTCGATGATGATCTGAACATTCTGACATCCGTTTCCCTGATGCTCGAAAGCGAAGGGTTTGAAGTGGATACCTATAGTGATGGAGAACAGGCACTGATCGGCCTCCGCAGGCGACCGGCTGAACTGGCTATCCTGGATATCAAAATGCCGCGCCTCGACGGTATGGAACTGTTGCAGAAAATCCGTACCGGCAGCACCATGCCGGTGATCTTCCTGACCAGCAAGGACGATGAACTTGATGAAGCCCTCGGTCTTCGCATGGGGGCGGATGACTATATCACCAAGCCGTTTTCTCAGCGGCTGTTGCTGGAACGTGTCCGTGCTGTTCTGCGGCGGGCTGATGGTGGTGACGCCGCCGGTGCTGAAGGGCTGATCACAATCGGTGATCTGGCCATGGACCCGGACCGTCATTCCTGCACCTGGAAAGGCAAGGAGGTCAAACTGACCGTCACCGAATTCATGATCCTTGAATCCCTCGCCCGCCGTCCCGGGGTTGTCAAAAACCGTGACCAGCTGCTCGATGCCGCTTATGGTGAGACCACCTATCTCGATGACCGGACGATCGACAGCCATATCAAAAGGCTGCGCCGCAAGTTCCGTGAAACCGATAACACCTTCGATGCGATTGAGACCCTTTATGGAGTAGGGTATAAATACGTTGATCGTTCCTGAAACAACCAAGGACCCTGACCATGGCACGGCAGGCAAAGAACAGGAAAAGGGTCTCACTGCTGTCGCTGCGGATCTTTGTCATCGTGATCTTTCCGACCGCGATGTTCTTTATCGGCCTGTTGCATATTGACCAATACCGCCAGACGGTCATCCAATCTGAAATAGACGCGCTCTACCGCCAGGGTAACACGCTGGCGAGGGCGATTGCCTTTACCGACAGCCGCTATACCGAAGAAGCCCGCCGCCGCCTTTCGGAACTGACCATGCAGCGGGTCTCGCAGATCATCGCCTCGCTGCCGGATGCCCGCATCCGGGTGTTCCTGCCCGATGGCGAGCTTGTCAATGACAGCCAGCGCAGCACCCGCCTGTTAAGGCCGCGGATCACGCTGACGCCTCGGCCGGGGATGTCTGATCAGGGTCTGGCCGACCATGGTCGCAGTTTTCTTTCGTGGTTATCCTCGCTGCTGTCGATCAATGACCAATACCCGCTCTATGTCGAAAACCCGTCGGAAAAGGCGGGGGATTTCCCGGCCGTGATCACCGCCCTGAGGGGCGAGCCGGCATCGATGATCATGCGTGATCGTCAGGGCAGGCTTGTGCTCGGGGTAGCGGTGCCGATCCGGCATTTGCGCGTTGTCCGGGCAGCCCTGCTTGTCACGGCATCGGGGGAGGCGGTGGAAAATGATATTGAGGCCGTGCAATACGGCTTTTTCCAGATTTTCCTCGGCACGCTCTTGGTGACAATCCTGCTGGGGCTCTATCTGGCGCGGTCAATCATCGGTCCGATTTCGGCCCTCGCCCGGGCGGCGGATGCTGTCCGGCTGTCCAAGGGCAACACCCTGAGCCTGCCGAAAATGTTTGATCGCCGCGATGAGATCGGTGATCTGGCGCGTGACCTCGCCGATATGACCGACGAATTGCAGCGGCGGATGCAGGCAACGGCCTCCTTTGCCGCCGATGTTGCCCATGAGATCAAGAACCCGCTGACATCGTTACGCTCGGCGGTGGAAACGATCGCCCGTATCGAAGACAAGGACCAGCAGCGCAAACTGATGGATATCATCCTGGCTGATGTGCAGCGGCTGGACCGCCTGATTTCCGATATTTCTGCGGCCAGCCGCATCGATGCTGATCTGTCGACGGCTGAATTTTCGGTAATCGATCTTTCGGTGATGGTACAGAACTTCGCCGAGGCGCGGGCCCATCAGGGGGATGACGATCGCCGCATCAGCCTCGATGTCGGGACACCGCCTGATCCGGTGATGGTTTCGGTGATCGTCGACCGTCTGGTGCAGGTGATGGACAATCTCTTGGCCAACGCCCGGTCGTTCAGCCCCGATGACGGGATCATCACCATGCGCCTTGAGGCTGCTGAGGGTAATGCTGTGCTGACCATGCGTGACCAGGGCCCAGGTATTCCTGACAGCAAGACCGAAGCGATTTTCTCGCGGTTCTATTCTGAACGCCCGAAGACAGAAGCCTTTGGCCAGCATTCCGGGCTGGGCCTGTCGATCTCGCGCAGTATCATTGAAGCCCATGGCGGCAGCCTGACTGCGGCCAATCACCCGGGTGGCGGGGCAGAGATGACGATCACCCTGCCGCTTGCCGCTACCGCTCAGGGGGCAACTGTGCCATAATATCCGGCAGGGTCAGGACATGAACGATCATCAAAACAACAACCGCGCCATGGGGGCGCCCGGGAACAGACTGGTTTTTGTGACCGGGCTGGCCGGCGCTGGATCATCGACCGCGCTCAACATTCTCGAAGATAGGGGCTTCCTTGCGGTCGATAACCTGCCGCTGGCACTGGTCAGCCAGCTGATCGGGCTGGAAGTCGAAACCGCCGGGCGCAAACTGGCGGTGTCGATTGACGGCCGGACATCCGGATTTGATCCATCGTCTTTGGCCACGCTGATCGACGATACCCGCCGCCGCCTCGATGGTGGGATGGTGCTTGTCTACCTGACGGCCTCACGGGATGAACTCTACCGCCGCTATAACACCACCCGTCGCCAGCATCCGCTCAGCCTGGAAGAGGGTGACGAAACCCTGATGGAGGCGATTGATCGCGATGCCGCTGTGATGGCCCCTGTCGAAACCCTTGCAGATGTGGTGATTGATACCACCGGTGCAGCCCCGAAACAGTTCCGGCAGACACTGCTGGATAGGGTCGGGGTCGAGGCTTCTTCCTTTCTGCCCATTGAGGTAATCAGTTTTTCATACCGCAACGGCCTGCCTGATACGGCTGATATGGTGCTGGATATGCGGTTTATCGAAAACCCGCACTGGCAGCCCGGGCTGGCTGAACAGACCGGCGAAGAGAAGGCGGTCCAGGATTTTATCGACAATGATCCGGGCTTTGCCCGTTTTATCGACAGCACCCTCTCCATGCTTGAGGAAACCCTGCCGCGCTATGCGCTTGAAGGGCGGCCTCGATTTGCCATTGCCACAGGCTGTACCGGGGGGCGTCACCGGTCGGTCTACACCGCGATTACCCTGGCCAGGCGGCTGCAGCAACAAGGTTTTCCTGTCACCCTGTCGCACCGCGAAATATGAAGAGAATTGCATTGCCAATAGGCATCTGGTATCACGATTTTTCACCTGAGAGGATTTGAACATGGATTACCAGATTGCTGATATTGGGCTGGCCGACTGGGGGCGTAAGGAAATTTCGATTGCCGAAGGTGAAATGCCCGGTCTGATGGCATTGCGTGATGAATATGCGGGCAAGTCTCCGCTCAAAGGGGCCCGGATCGCCGGTTGCCTGCACATGACCATCCAGACCGCTGTGCTGATCGAAACGCTGGCTGATCTGGGGGCTGATATCCGCTGGTCTTCCTGCAACATCTTCTCAACCCAGGATCAGGCCGCTGCAGCCATTGCGGCAGCCGGTATTCCCGTTTTCGCCCACAAGGGGGAGACGCTGGAAGAATACTGGGCCTTTGTCGACAAAATCTTTGACTGGTCTGATGGCGAGCCGGCCAACATGATTCTCGATGACGGCGGTGATGCCACCATGTATATCCTGCTTGGGGCGCGTGCCGAAGCTGGTGAAAAGGTGCTCGAAAACCCGGCCTCCGAAGAAGAAGGCTTCCTTAAGGCACAGATCGAAAAGCGCCTGGCTGCCAGCCCCGGCTGGTTCACCCGCCAGCGTGAAGCGATCAAGGGTGTCTCAGAGGAAACCACCACCGGTGTGCTGCGTCTCTATCAGCTTGCTGAGAAGAACGATCTGCCGTTTCCGGCGATCAACGTCAATGACAGTGTCACCAAATCCAAGTTTGATAACCTCTACGGTTGCCGTGAATCGCTCGTTGACGGTATCCGCCGCGCCACCGATGTGATGCTGGCAGGCAAGGTTGCTGTTGTCGCCGGTTATGGTGATGTCGGCAAGGGTTCGGCTGAATCGCTGCGTCAGGGCGGGGCCCGGGTGATGGTCACCGAAGTCGACCCGATCTGCGCGCTGCAGGCCGCCATGGAAGGCTATGAGGTCGTCACCATGGAAGACGCCGCCAGCAAGGCGGATATCTTCGTGACCGCCACCGGCAACCGTGATGTCATCACCGTTGATCATATGCGCGATATGAAGAACCATGCGATCGTCTGCAATATTGGCCATTTCGACAACGAAATCCAGGTCGAGGCACTGGCCAACATGAACTGGAATGAGGTCAAGCCGCAGGTCGATGAGATTGAATTCCCCGATGGCAAGAAGATCATCCTGCTCGCCAAGGGGCGTCTGGTGAACCTTGGTTGTGCCACCGGCCATCCGTCGTTTGTCATGTCGGCATCCTTCACCAATCAGGTGCTGGCCCAGATCGAGCTCTGGCATCATGCCGCCAAGTATGACAACAAGGTCTACACGCTGCCGCGTCATCTCGATGAAAAAGTGGCGATGCTGCATCTTGAAAAGGTGGGCGCCAAACTGACAGCCCTTTCCGAGGAACAGGCGGGGTATATCGGTGTTGAACAGCAGGGTCCGTTCAAATCCGAACAATACCGCTACTGATCATCTGCCATGCCGTTACCGCCCTTGATCTGCCGTCTCGTTGTGGCCAGCCCCGACGAGATGCACGGGTTCGGGGCGAGACTGGCGCCGGTTCTGGCGGCAGGGGATTGTCTTGGCCTCAAGGGGAATCTCGGGGCCGGAAAATCGACCCTCGCCCGGGCCATCATCGGCACAGCCCTCAGTCAGAGCGGGATCGATGCCGGCGATATTCCGAGCCCGACCTTCACCCTTGTCCAGCCCTATCCCCACCCTGCTGCTGATGATCCGGGGCGCGAGATCTGGCATCTTGATCTCTGGCGGCTTGAAACCCCTGATGAGGTGATCGAACTGGGGCTTGAGGAAGCCCTCGAACGCCATATCAGCCTGATCGAATGGCCTGAAAGGATGGGGCCGATGCTGCCGACGGCGGCGCTGATGATTGTCATTGAAAGGGGAGATGCCCCCGAAGAACGGCGTCTCGGCCTCCACGGGCATGATGGCTGGGCCTCTCGTCTCAAGGCTGCCGGGATTGATCCTTCTGTCTAGGTCGACACTCGGTTCTGCCGTTCCCATCTCTTGCATGAAGGCATGACGCCTGCGGAAAAACGATCTAGACTTGTCACCATGATCAGCAGTCAAGAGATGCTCCACCATATTCCGGCAGGGCAGGATTTTGCCTCGGCACTGGTGCGCGGGTTTATGGCCCGTACCACCTCAGCCGAGGATATGGCCGACAGCATCCTGCTGTTGCCGAACAGGCGGCTGGCCCAGTCTGTACGCCTTGCCTTTTTGCGCCATTCTGAGGGCAAGGCGCTGATCCTGCCCCGGATGCTGCCCATCGGTGATGTCGAAGAAGATGCTGCCGAACTGGCAGAGGCCGGATGGGACAGCGGTGATCTGCCGCCAGTGATCGGGGGGCTTGAACGGCAACTGCATCTGGCCCGGCAACTGGCCGCCCCTGATGTGCCGATGGCCGATACGATGGCGCTGGCACGGGCACTTGGTGAATTTCTTGATTCCGCTCAGGCCAATGGCTGTGATTTTACCCGGCTGGCTGATCTCGCCGGGGGAGAGCACGCCAGCCATTGGCAGAAAATTCTCACCCTGCTTGATCTGCTGAGTCAGTGGTGGCCGGAAAAACTTGCCGTTCTGGGCAAGTCTGATCCGGTCATCTGGCGGGATGCGGCCATCCTCGCCCGTGCCGAAGCCTGGCAGCAGTCGCCGCCCCGGGGGATGGTGGTGATCGCCGGTTCAACCGGGTCAATCGCAGCCACCCGCCATCTGATGAAGGCTGTGCTCGGGCTTGATCGCGGCCATGTTGTGCTGCCGGGGATCGATCTCGCCATGGCCGATGAGGACTGGCAAAGCCTTGATACAGATGCTGACCCGACGGCGATCTGCCATCCGCAGTTCCAGCTTGCGCGCCTGCTTCATGCGCTTGGCCTTGACCGTGATGTTGTGCACCCCTGGGAGACTGATGCCGATGAGGATGTCGATACCCCGCGCCTGACCATGCTGAGAGAAGCCATGCGCCCTGCCGGGCAGACGCGTCTCTGGCAGACCATCCCGGATAGAGACGCTGTCACCAGAGACAGCATCAAGGGTTTCCGCCGCGTTGATTGCCATGATGGCCGCGAGGAAGCCGAGGTGATTGCCCTTGCCATGCGGGAAGTGCTCGAAACACCGGGCAAGACTGCCGCCCTGGTGACCGCAGACAGGGTGCTGGCAGAAACAGTCGCGGCAACACTGGCACGCTGGGGGATCACGGTGGCTGACAGTGCCGGGACAAAACTGGTCGACACCCCGCCCGGGCAGTTTATCCGGCTGGTCGCCGAAGCCTGGGCGGATGGTTTCCGGCCGATCAGGCTGCTCGGATTGCTGCAGCATCGGCTCGCCAGTGCGGGCATGGTGCGGGGGGAATTCCGCCGCCTTGTGCGGGTTCTCGACCGTGACCTGATGCGCGGCCGTTCGCCTTATGATGCGTTGTCGGGCCTTGCTGACAGGGCTAGGGAAAACGCCCTGCCGGAAGTGGCGTCACTGTTGAACACTCATCTCATTCCGGCGCTTGCCCCGCTCGAAAAACTCGATCCAAGCCACCGTGCGAGCCTCGCCGAACTGGCTGATCTGCTGGGTGAGGTTGCCGAATGTCTGGCAGCCACCCCCGAAGACCCGATTGCCCTCTGGCAGGGGCAGGACGGCACACGGGTGGCACGCTTCCTCGACCAGCTGTCCCGCCACGGCAGGGATGTGTTTCTGGCCGCATCGGAATGGCCTGCCGTGCTGGCGGTGCTGCTTTCCGGTGAAGTGATTTATCCGGATAGGGTTGATCACCCGCGGCTGGCCATCCTCGGTTTGGTTGAAGCCCGGATGCAGCACGCTGACCTGATCATCCTTGGCGGCATGAACGAAGGCACGGCACCGCCGCAGACACCCCCCGACCCGTGGATGAGCAACGCCATGCGTGTGGCTTTCGGGCTGCCTCCCGCCCATTGGCGTGTCGGGCTGGCGGCCCATGATGCGTATATGGCAATGGCAGCCCGGGATGTGCTGATCACCCGGGCGGTGCGTGTTGACGGGGCACCAGCTGAAATTTCACGATGGCTGCGCCGGATCGAGGCTGTGCTGAAAGTTGCACGGCTGGAATGGCCGCAGGAAACCCGTTACCGGCAGATGGCGCGGCAGATGAAAGAGGTTGACGGCCCCATCACCGCCATCACGCCGCCAGCCCCCCGGCTGGTGGCTGCCCAGCGGCCGCGGCAGTATTCAGCCACCGGGCTCGATACCCTGCGGCGTGATCCCTATGCCATCTATGCCCGCAAGGTGCTGGCGCTCACCGCCCTTGACCGGCTTGAAGAGCCGCCTTCAGCCGCTGATAGGGGGACAGCGGTCCACGCGGCCCTGCGTGATATGATCGTTGCCAATCCTTCAGGGCCATTGCCGCCCACCGCCCTTGAAGACCTGATTGCCCATGGCGAAAAGGCCTTTGAGGCCATCAACAAAGACCCCTGGGTCAAGGCGTTCTGGTGGCCACGGTTTGTGACGCTCGCGGGCTGGTTTATCAGCCTTGAAGACAGACGCCGACAGGAAATTGAACGGAGTTTTGCCGAGATCGAGGGCGAGATGATCATCCCCGGCCTGACAGGTGATTTCAAACTCACTGCCCGGGCTGACAGGATCGATCTGCTCAAGGATGGCAGCCTGCGGGTGATCGATTACAAGACAGGAACGCTGGCATCGAAAAAGGCCGTGACCGAAGCAAGAGCCCTGCAGTTGCGGGTGGAAGCCGTGCTCGCTGCCCATGGCGGTTTTCAAGACCTTGACGGGGGGCGCACTGTCAGCGCCCTTGAATACTGGAAGGTCGATGGCCGCGAGACAGCCCCGCTTTCCCCTGATGATGTAACCCCGGATCAGCGCAAGGGCCCGGCTGCCGGTGATCTCACCCCGCTGCGTGATCTCCTGCATGCCTTTGATGATGATGCAGCGGAATGGCGTTCTGAGGTCATCGATGATCCGCTCAACAAATTCAGCGATTACCGTCACCTCGCCCGCATCGACGAATGGCGGGTGCTGACCGCAGAGGACGATGAATGACCCCGCAGGACCTTGAACAGCAGATTGAGACGATACGGCTCAAGGCAACGGCGGCACAGCACAGGGCCGCTGACCCGGATCGTTCCGTCTGGGTGTCGGCGAATGCCGGAACCGGCAAGACGCGGGTGCTCACAGACCGGATACTGCGGTTGCTGGTCAATGGCGCCCAGGTCACCGATATTCTTGCTGTTACCTATACCCGGGCAGCGGCGCAGGAAATGCGAAACCGAGTCTTTGAAACCCTCGCTGAATGGGCGGTGATCACGGGCACGGCACTTGATGAAGCGATCCGCAAGACAGGGATCGACAGGCCCAGCCAGCAGCAGCGAGATCGCGCCCGCCAGCTCTTTGCCACCCTGCTTGATCAGCCTGTGGGGCTGCGGATTGAAACAGTACACGCCTTTTCCCAGTCGGTGTTGCGCCGCTTCCCTGTTGAAGCTGGGATTCAGCCCTATTTCGAACTGGCCTCTGAAACCCAGGCGGCGATGCTGAAAAAGGAAACCGCCACCGGGCTGTTGCGAAGCACCGACCCGCTTCTGGTGGAGGCACTGGCAGCAGTGGCGCTTCGCCACGGGGTTGACCAGATGCTCGATTATGTCGCCAGGTTCAGGGGCTGGCCCGATATGCTGGCCCGCTTCCGGCAGAACCCCGCGGCTGTCAAGAAGCGGCTCTTTGAAAGCCTTGGCTGGAATGATGCGGCGGATGATCCTGCTGCCGCCCGCCAGCAGCGGCTGGCCGCTGCTTTTGCCCTTGATGAGCCTCGCCGTCAGGCACTTCAGGCCGTGGCGCAGGCGATCAGGGAGCACGGCACGGCCACTGAACAGAACAAGGTGGACGCCATTGGCGTGTTGCTCGATGATGATCTTAAAATTGATAGCCGCCGCCTCGATATCGCGGCCAGGGCTTTTCTGACAGCAGCAGGTGAGCCCTTTGCGAAACCACTGACCCGAAATGTGGTTGCGGCAATGCCCGAAGGGATTGCAATCATGCAGGGCGAGGCGGAACATCTGCAGCGTGTCTTTGCTGAGCAGCATGCGCTTGATACCGCGGTGCAGAGTTTTCATCTGATTGTCATTGCCGAAGCCATGTCCCGGGGCTATGCCGAGGCCAAGCAGCGGGCCGGGCTGATGGATTATGATGACCTGATCGAAACCACCCGGGCCCTGCTCCAGGCTGATGGCGGGGCGGCATGGGTGCGCTACAAACTGGATCGCGGGATCAATCACCTGCTGATTGATGAGGCTCAGGACACAAGCCCCCGCCAGTGGCAGATTCTGACGGCACTGGCAGCGGAATTTTTCACCGGCGATGATGAGGATGCAGCCGATCGGCTTTCGCGCAGCCTGTTTTCGGTGGGGGATTACAAGCAGTCGATCTACAGTTTTCAGGGGGCGGAACCGGCACTCTTTGACCAGCAGGAAAATGCATTCCGTGATCTGGCCAATACGGCGCGAAAACCTTTTTCCCGGGTTGATCTGGCAACATCGTTCAGGAGCAGTGCGCCAGTGCTTGATCTAGTCAACCGGGTGACCGGCCAGACTGATGATGAAGGTGGCGCGGCCCTGCCGGGGCTCGGGGAAGCGCCGCCACCGCCGCATGAGGTGATCCGCCTGGGCCAGAGTGGCTTTGTCGATGTGATGGATGTTGTCGCTCAGGCTGATTTGGATCAGCAGACGCCGGAGGGCGAGGAAAGCCCTGATGCCCGTGATGCGCTGGTGGACCAGATCGTCCGGGTGATCAAATCCTGGATCGGCCGTCGGCCGCTGCCGGCCCGGGGCAGGATGATGCGGGCCGGGGATATCCTGATCCTTGTCCGTGATCGTCAGAAGGGTGGGCTCTATCATGGGCTTGACCGGGAATTGCGGCGAGCCGGGCTGCCGGTGGCCGGGGCGGACCGGATCACCCTCAATGAGGATATCGCTGTCCGGGATTTGCTGGCCCTCGGCCGGGCAGTGCTGCTGCCTGAGGATGATCTGACGCTGGCAACAGTGCTGAAATCGCCGCTCTTCGGGCTGACCGAAGAGGCGCTGTTCCGGCTGGCCCATGATCGCGGTGAAACCCGCCTTGTGCAGCGGTTGGCCGGGCTCGCCGATCATGACCCGGTGATGGCGGCGGCGCATGAGGGGTTCACCCGCTTTCTGGGGCTGGCCGAAAGCCGCTCGGTACACGGGTTTTACAGCACGGTACTCGACAGCCGCAACCGTCAGGCCTTTGCCCGCCGGATGGGCAACCATGTCAGTGATGTGCTTGCTGAGTTCCTTGAAGCCGCCCGCCAGTTTGAGATGATCAACCCGTCATCGCTGCTGGGGTTCATTGAGGATTTTGAAACCTCGGATGCTGAAATCCGCCGTGAAAGCGAAACCCGGGCGCGGGATGAAATCCGTATCATGACGATCCACGGGGCCAAGGGTCTCGAAGCCCCGGTGGTGATCCTCCCCGATGCGCTGCGCAAGGACCCGAAGCCGGAGACGGTCATCCCGTTCGGTGATCTGCCGGTCCTGCGGCTGCCCGGGCGGTGCATCAGCCCGGCCCTGATCGCGGCACGGGAAGCAGCGGCATCCCTGCAACGTCAGGAAGAAGACAGGCTCTTCTATGTCGCCATGACGCGCGCTGAGGATGGACTGCTGGTGGCCGGTTTTGAAGCCAGCCGACGCCGTCGCCGTGAGGCCAGCCAGTATGCGGCGATCGAGGCGGCGATCACTGCAGCAGACCCGGATAAAGGGGTCGTGCCAGCAGTAAGGCT
>JBMHCY010000107.1:0-3145 GCA_049889655.1 Puniceispirillales bacterium (SeqCode) | reverse complement strand
TCATCCCATCCGATCAGCATATAGAGATAGTAATCCGCCACGGTCAGACGATCGCCTGCAACCCAGTCATGAGGTTCGTTGCCGATATGATCATAGATACGGTCAAGCTCGGCCTCGGCCGCGGCGCGGACACTCACCGCCTCGCCATAGCGGTCGGGATAATGCCAGCGCAGGCAGGTGTCATAGAATGTCGTGGCCAGATAGGCCATCCAGGAAAGGAAGCGGCCATATTCCGGGGAATCGGGGGCCGGTCGCAACCTGTTTTCACGATCCTTGTCGAGCAGATAGAGCGTGATCGCCAGGCTTTCGAAGATCGGCGGTCCGTCAGCGGGAACCAGAACCGGTACCCGGCCATAGGGTGAAATGGCACGGAATTCGGGGCTGTCACGATCGGTGTTGTTGACAAACACCGTCTCGCAGTTGAGCGCCAGTTCGGCGATCACCATCGCGCAGATGATCTGCCCCGCCCCGGGCATCCCGTAAAGTTTCATCATCAACCCCCCGTCATAAAAACCGTTTTCATCTCATCAAAGCTGATGAAGGCTGTCAATCGGATGGATGGCGGCGGGGCTCGCTTTCCGGGCAAGGGCAGGGGTTTTTTTAGTTATTGACCTCTTTTGAATTGTGTGCACAGAATTGTGTACACAAATTGCGTCATGCCGACGCATCAGGGAGAAAAAAATGAAAAAACTCACCAAAACAGCCCTTGCCTTTTCTGCCGCCGTGCTGACGGCTGGCATGACCCATGCTGCCGCAGCCGCAGACAGTGTGAATGTTGCCTTTTTTCTTGAATGGGCGACGCCCAACCAGATCGCCAAGGTCGACAAGACCTATGACGATGCACTGGGTGTTCCCGTCAACTGGACTGATTTTTCAACCGGTGTTGCGATGACCGAGGCCATGCTGGCCGGTGATATCGACATCGCCTATTCGCAGGGTCTGGCCCCGTTTGTGACGGCGGTCCAGCAGGGCGCCCCGATCAAGATGGTCGGCATTGCGGTTGTTTATGAAGCCAATGACTGCTTTGTCCGTAACGATCTCGGGATTGATTCTTCAAACGCTTCCGAACTTGAGGGCAAGGCGGTTGCCGTGCCGCTGAACACCATGGCCGATTTCTCTTTCCGCAAACAGATGGCGGCCCTTGGTGTCGATACCTCAACGATGACAATTGTTGATCAGGCCCCGGCGGACGGGGCGGTTTCGCTGACCGATGGGTCGGTCGCCATGGCCTGTATTTTCGGGGCGGCCTCTGCCGGTGTTGCCGGTGAAGTCGGGACCCCCATCATGTCGAGCATGCAGAAAAAAGATGCCGGGATCGGTTCTTTTGACGTGGTTTCCGTGACCGAGAAATTCGCGACCGAAAACCCTGACCTTGTCCAAACGTTCCTTGAGGTCACCGAAGAGGCCAACCGGTCGTGGCGGGCAACCTCATCCCAGCTGGCGAAAGTCGCCGCCGATGCCGGGCTTAGTGTCGATGCCACCCGAAACCAGATGGCCGGGTTCTCTTTCCCCACCGCCAGAGAGCAGTTGAGAACCTATTTCAATGACGGCGGGATCGCGACGTCGGCAGCTGAATCCCTTGGGGCAGTCTTTGTCTCGTCGAACGTGACCAACTACGGTGGCTCACTCTCGAAAGTCATCGACGGGTCCTACCTCAAGTAGCCATCACCACACAAACCGGATCAGGGGGCGACCCCTGATCCGCCTTTCTGCATGAGGGATGCGGCATGGCTGACTTGATCTGCTCCAATCTTTCGATGACGTTTGATGACCCGCGAACGGGATCGATCGTCGAAGCCCTGAAAGATATCAATTTTACCCTGAAACAGGGGGAAATCCTCTCGGTATTGGGCCCGTCGGGCTGTGGGAAAACAACCCTGCTCAACATCATTGCCGGTTTTCTCAACCCGTCAGCCGGTCATCTGACGCTGGGCGGTGCCGTCGTCGAGGCCCCCGGGGTCGAACGCGGCATGGTGTTCCAACAAGGCGCACTTTTTGAATGGCTGACGGTGGCCCGCAATGTCGATTTCGGCCTGCGGATGAAGGATATGCCGGAAGCGGAAAGGGTGGTCGAAATTGAAAAATGGCTCGAGATCGTCGGGCTGTCCGGTTTCGGCGATACCCCGACCTATCAGCTTTCCGGCGGGATGCAGCAGCGGGTGGCGCTGGCACGCTGTCTTGTCAATGATCCCGATGTCATTCTGATGGATGAACCCCTGGAGGCGCTCGATGCGCTGACCCGGGAGAAAATGCAGTCGCTGGTGCTCGAATTGTGGAAGCAGACCGGCAAGACGATCATCATCATCACCCATTCTGTCGAGGAAGCCCTGTTGCTGGGCGAACGTCTGTTTGTGATGGCGCCAAGGCCGGGGCGCATCCATCGGGAATACACCCTGCCATTTGCGGAAAAGGGGCTGAAGAAATCGTTACGTGACATCAAGCAACAAAAAGATTTCAACACGGTGAAAGAAGAAATTCTCACCATGATCTGGAACATGGAAGAGGAGATTATGGGCGGTGCTTGAATGGCTTTCCTATCATCGCGGTGATGTGGCGGCTCTGCTGATCATCATCCTGTTTGTGGCCCTTGGCTGGTCGGTCTGGGTGGGCGTCAAGACAAGCCGTGCCCGGGCCAATGATCAGGTGTTCGGTGATCCTGAACGCACTGAAGGGGGCTGGTACTGGGCGGTTAGCGGGGTTTCAGTCCTGTTGCTGCTGTGGTTCTATTTTTCCTGGGGCATGGCCCGCGCCTATTTCCCCCAGGCGGTGGGCGAGCTCTGCCAGTTGGGCAAGATCAGCGAGGCCTTTTCGCCGGTCACCGCCCGGTTGCCGATCGGCAGCCGCTATTTCAAATCAACCGATCTCATCCTCCGCAACAGCGAACAGCTGAACGCCATTGAGGCATCGCTGCCACCGGGGGTTTTTACCCCCGGCGAGGAAGCTGAACTTACCCGGATCATTGACCAGACACGGGAATTGATCCGGATGTCTTCCGACCCGGCCCTGCTCGCCCCTGAGGCGGTGACAGGGCTTGGCCTGATTCAGGACAGGATTGACGGGCTTACCCGCCAGCTGGAAGAAGGCTCTGCAGGGCTGGTGCCCGATGCTGCGGCTTTTGATCAGGCCCCCTGGGGGGTCACCAACA
>JBMHCY010000106.1:0-9297 GCA_049889655.1 Puniceispirillales bacterium (SeqCode) | reverse complement strand
CTGGAGGTGTTGATGATCATCATCATGGCCATGGGGCTGTCTTTCCTGGCCAGCATTTATCCGGCCTGGCGGGCCTCAAGAATAGCCCCGGCGGAGGCCCTGCGGTATGGATAAGGCCATGGCGGAAAAGCCCGTGCTGACTCTGCACGAGATCGACAAATCCTTTGCTCAGGGAGGCGGCCGTCTCCATGTGCTGCAATCGGCATCGCTTGAAATCAGGCCCGGCGAAATGGTGGCGCTAATCGGGCCCAGTGGCTGCGGTAAATCAACGCTGCTCAACATTGCCGGATTGCTGGAACAGCCAGATCGCGGGGCGGTGTCGATCAAGGGCAAACCGACCATGCGCATGGGCAGCCGTGAACGTGCCCGGGTTCGCTCGCGTGAGATTGGGTTCGTTTTTCAGTTTCACCGCCTCTTGCCTGAATTCAGTGCCCGCGAGAACATCATCATCCCTCAGATGCTGGCCGGGCTCAGCCGCAAGGAAGCCGGATCAAGGGCCGATGAACTGCTCGCCATGGTGGGCTTGCAGGACAGGAAAGAGCACCGGCCGGGGCTGCTTTCCGGTGGTGAACAGCAGCGGGTCGCGATCGCCCGGGGTGTCTCCAATGCCCCGGGGCTGCTGCTGGCGGATGAGCCGACCGGCAATCTTGACCCGGAAACCGCCGCTGATGTCTTTGCCCATCTCGCCGCGATTATTCGGTCGACGGGTACAGCAGGGCTGGTGGTGACACACAACACCGATCTGGCGGCGCGCATGGACAGAGTCCTGACGATTCGGGGCGGCCGTATCATCGACGGTTGATCGGCGCGGCAAGAACCCCTGATGATAGAAGCCCTTGGAGCCCGTGCTTGCCACCATCTCGGCGTGGCGACAGAATAGGGCATGGCTGACGAACCGCTCTTTATTCATCTCCGCACCCATTCCGCCTATTCGCTTGCCGAAGGGATGTTTAAGCCGCAAGCCCTCGTGGATGCTGTCAAGGCTGAAGGCCAGCCTGCGGTGGCGGTGACCGACACGTTCAACGCCTTTGCCGCACTTGAGTTCTCTGATCTGGCCGCTGCCGCTGGTATTCAGCCAATCATCGGTGCTCAGGTCATGCTGGCCGATGAAACCGGCCGCGGTGAAGTGGCTCTGCTGGTTCAGAACGAAATCGGCTGGCAGAATCTCTCTATCCTGATCTCGGCGGCATTGCTTACCGAAAATGACGAGCCGGAGATCCGTATCGATGCGCTTGCCGGCCACAGCGAAGGGTTGCTCTTGCTGACGGGTGGGGCGCGTCATGGTTTCATCGCGGCCCCTATTGCCGATGGCCAGCATGATCTCGCCCGGCAACGGCTTGAGGCACTCTTGCCGCATTTTGACAACCGTCTTTATATTGAGGTCCAGCGTCATGGCCTTGCCCGGGAAGCAGCCATCGAGGAGGGGCTGATCAGCCTGGCCTATGACCGTGATCTGCCGCTTGTCGCAACCAATGACTGCTATTTTGCCCGGGCCGAAGATGCGGCGGCGCATGATGTGCTGCTCTGCATTTCGCAATCGACCACCCTGGCGGATGACAACCGCCGCCGCGAGACGGATCACCATTACCTGAAAAGCAGTGCCGATATGGTGGCTCTTTTTGCCGATCTGCCTGAGGCCGTGGCCAACACGGTGGTGATCGCCCGCCGCTGCGCCTTTCGGGTGCCGTCGCGGAAGCCCATCCTGCCGGCATTTGCCGTGCCCGCGGGGATGCCCGAAGAAGATTTCCTCCGTCAACAGGCCGCCGAGGGGCTGGAAAACCGCTTTGCCACGCCGGAATTTGCCTCGATCCGTGATGATGCCGAAGCCCGCAAGGCCTATGCCGAACGGCTTGAGATGGAACTCGGGATCATCATCCAGATGGGGTTTGCCGGGTATTTCCTGATCGTCTCGGATTTCATCTCATGGGCCAAGAAACAGGGGATCCCCGTTGGCCCGGGTCGTGGTTCCGGGGCCGGGTCGCTCGTCGCCTATGCGCTGACGATCACCGATCTTGATCCGATCCGCTGGGGGTTGCTGTTTGAACGCTTCCTTAATCCCGAGCGGGTGTCGATGCCCGATTTCGATATCGATTTCTGTCAGGACCGCCGTGATGAGGTGATCGATTATGTTCAGCAGAAATACGGGGTTGATAAAGTTGCCCAGATTATCACTTTCGGCTCGTTGCAGGCGCGTGCTGCCCTGCGTGATGTCGGCCGGGTGATGGGGCTGCCCTATGGCCAGGTGGACAGGATCGCCAAACTTGTGCCCAGCAACCCGGCCAATCCGGTGACCCTGGAACAGGCCCTTGCCTCGGAGGAAGAGCTGCGGCGTGAAACCGAAGCGGATGCCGAGGTGGCCGAATTGGTGCGGGTGTCCTGCCGTCTGGAAGGGCTCTACCGTCATGCTTCGACTCATGCCGCGGGGCTGGTGATCGGGGATCGGAACCTGCCGGAACTTGTGCCGCTCTATCGTGACCCGCGGTCGGATATGCCGGTCACGCAGTTCAACATGAAATGGGTGGAAAAGGCCGGTCTCGTCAAGTTTGATTTCCTTGGGCTCAAGACTCTGACCGTGTTGCAGGAAACCCTTGCCTCGATGGCTCGGCGCGGGATCCAGATGACGCTGGAGGATATCCCGCTTGCCGATGAGAAAACCTTCGCCATGCTGTCGCGCGGCGATACTGTCGGTGTCTTCCAGCTGGAATCGAGCGGGATGCGGGATGTGCTGCGTGGGCTTCAGCCTGACCGTTTTGAGGATATTATCGCCGTGGTGGCGCTCTACCGCCCCGGGCCGATGGACAATATCCCCAGTTATGTGAGCCGCAAGCATGGCCGGGAAGAAGTGCGGTATATGCACCCGGAACTGGAGCCGATCCTCGCTGAAACCTACGGCATTATGATCTATCAGGAGCAGGTGCAGCAGGCGGCCCAGCGTCTGGCCGGGTATACCCTCGGCGGGGCCGATATCCTGCGTCGGGCCATGGGCAAGAAGATCAAGGCGGAAATGGATGCCCAGCGCGAGACTTTTGTAGAGGGTTCTGCCGATAACGCGATTGATGGCAAACTCGCGGGCGAGATTTTTGACCAGATTGCCGCTTTCGCCGGATACGGGTTCAACAAATCCCACGCGGCAGCCTATGCCCTGATCGCCTGGCAGACAGCCTGGCTGAAGGCGCATTATCCAGCGGATTTCCTGGCTGCATCCATGACCCTCGATGCCGGCAATACTGACAAGATTTCTGTCTTCCGCCAGGATTGCCAGCATCAGGGGATCACCATCCTGCCGCCCGATATCAACCATTCGCATCCCGGCTTTGTTGTCGAAGAAACAGCTTCCGGCCCGGCGATCCGCTATGCGCTGGGGGCGGTGCGGAATGTCGGCATGGAGGCGATGCGGCTTCTGGTCGAAGAACGTGAGGCCCATGGGGCTTTTGCCTCGGTGGATGATTTTGCCAGCCGCCTGGCCCATGTGAACAGCCGCCGGATGCTCGAAAACCTTGTCAAAGCCGGGGCGCTGGACGGGATCGAGCCCAACCGGAACCGGCTGATTTCCGGCATGGATATGATCATCGCCCATGGTGCGGCGATCCGGCGGGAGCAGGAATCGGCCCAGGATAATCTCTTCGGGGATGCTGCCGAGGCCGGTTTCGGGCTGACTCTCCCCGATGTGCCGGAAGCCACCGGCAAGGAGAAGCTGGAAAACGAGTATGCTGCGCTCGGGCTCTATATTTCGGCGCATCCGCTCGATGACTATGCCGAAAAACTGGCGGGGCTCGATGTGACGCCGTCAACGAAACTCGAAGAGGCCATCAGCCAGCGGGGCAGTGACAAGCCGCTGAAACTGGCCGGTGTGGTGACCGCCAAGCAGATCAGGACTTCCGCCAAGGGCAACCGGTTTGCCTTTGTCCAGTTCACCGACCAGACCGGCACTTTTGAGGTCACGCTGTTCTCGGATACGCTGGATGCAGCGCGGCCTTTCCTCGACAGTGAATCTCCCCTGCTTATCCATGTTCAAGCGACGATGGAAGAGGGCGGGCCGCGCTTGCGTGCCTTCAAGATGCAGATGCTTGATGAGGTGGCTTTCCGGAAAAGCCGTGGTGTTGACCTGCACCTTGCCGATACCCGCCCGCTCGAGGCTATCCGTGACGGGCTCACCCGTGTCGGGGCCGGAGGCGAGCGGCTGCGGATCAGGATCACGGCTGAAGACAGGGATGTGATGATCACCGTTCCCGGGCGTCATAACCTGTCTTCGGGCTTCCGCCAGATGGCCAAGGCCCTGCCTGGGGTGTCCGCGGTCAGGGAAATGCAGTAATTCTCGGCTTTTTTGCCATGTTTTGACTTGCGTTCGCGGGGATCACCCGCTATGAAAGTCGCAACCTGCTTTCGGGCGGGAATTCACACATGAAGGTCGGTGTCCGACGGGGCGTAAAATCCTGCGGCTGCCATCCGGTGGAGCCTGGCTCCCATCCCTTCATGGAGGCTTAACCGGAAAAAAGGAGTATCCCATGCCTCAGCAAAGTTTCACCATGCGCCAGCTGCTCGAAGCCGGTGTTCATTTTGGTCACCATACGCGCCGCTGGAACCCGAAGATGGAAAAGTTCATTTTCGGCAAGCGCAACAACATTCACATTCTTGATCTGCAGCAGACAGTCCCGATGCTTTATCAGGCCCTCGAAGTGATCAGCCAGACGGCTGCACGCGGTGGCCGGATCCTGTTTGTCGGCACCAAGCCTGCCGCAGCCGAAACCATCGCCGAAGCCGCACGTTCCTGCGGCCAGTACTATGTTAACCACCGCTGGCTCGGTGGCATGATGACCAACTGGAACACGGTTTCGCAATCGATCCGTCGCCTGCGCAGTCTCGAAGAGCGCCTTGATGGCGAAGGCGTCAGCGGCCTGACCAAGAAGGAAGCCCTCCAGCTGTCGCGGGAGCGTGAAAAATTGGAACGCACCCTCGGCGGGATCAAGGAAATGGGCGGTCTGCCTGATCTGCTGTTCATCATCGACACCAACAAGGAAGCCATTGCTGTTGCAGAAGCCAACACCCTCGGTATTCCGGTTATTGCCGTGGTCGACAGTAACGCCAACCCCGATGGTGTTGATTTCCCGGTTCCGGGCAATGACGATGCCCTGCGGGCCATCACCCTCTACTGTGATCTCGTTGCCGGGGCCGTTCTCGATGGTCTGAAGGCCGAAATGATCCGTGAAGGGGTCGATATCGGTGAAGAATCAGCACCGGTGGAAGAGGCTGTTGCCGCTGATGCCGAAGCACCAGCAGAAGAAGCACCGGCCGAAGAAGCTGCAGCGGAAGAAGCCCCTGCTGAAGCTACTGCCGAAGCCGCCGCCGAAGATGCGCCGGCGGAAGAGCAGCCTTCTGCCTGAGCCGGATCGCCAATCCCTTTCTCTTAACCCAACATCAAGGATAGAACGATGACCATTTCTGCTGCACTTGTTAAAGAACTCCGGACTGCCACCGGCGCCGGGATGATGGATTGCAAGAAAGCTCTCAGCGAAACCGATGGTGATCTTGATGCAGCGATTGACTGGCTGCGCAAGAAAGGCCTTTCCGCCGCTGCCAAGAAAGCCAGCCGTGTGGCCAGTGAAGGCCTTGTCGGTGTGCTCAGCCAAGGCACGGTCGGGACACTGGTCGAGGTCAATTCCGAGACCGATTTCGTTTCCCGTAACGAGATTTTCCAGCAGTTTGTCACAACCCTGACAACCCTTGCCCGCGATGCAGACAGCGTCGAAGCCCTGGCGGGGATGGATTATCCTGAAACCGGGCGCAGTGTGGCCGAGGAACTGACGCACAACATCGCCACCATCGGCGAGAATATGTCGCTGCGCCGGATCACCAAACTTTCGGTCAATGAAGGGGCTGTTGTGTCCTATGTTCACAACGCTGCCGCTGAAGGCCTTGGCCGGATCGGTGTGCTGGTGGCCCTGGAATCCTCCGCCCCGGCGGATGTGCTCAACGGCCTTGGCAAACAGCTGGCCATGCACGTTGCCGCCGCTGCCCCGGCCAGCCTCAGTGCCGATGATCTCGACGCTGAGATGGTTGCCCGTGAGCGTCAGGTTCTGGTCGATCAGGCTATCCAGTCGGGCAAGCCTGCCGATATCGCTGAGAAAATGGTCGAAGGCCGCATGAAGAAATTCATGAAGGAAGTCGTCATGCTCGAGCAGACTTTTGTGATCGATGGCGAGACCGAAGTCCGCAAGGTGATCGAAAACGCCGCCAAGGATGCCGGGGCTGACATCACCATGACAGGCTTTGCCCGCTTCAACCTCGGTGAGGGGATTGAAAAGGAAGAAGCCGACTTCGCAGCCGAAGTCGCAGCACAACTCGGCAACTAAGCCGTATTGTTGACAAAAACTTGGAGCATACACGGTGTTCGTGTATGCTCTTTTTGAAAGGCTCTTGGGAGAATAGGACATGGGAAAAGACGGAAACCATCCTGCATCATCCGAGACGCCTGACCCTTTCCATTACAACCGTGTTCTGCTGAAAATTTCAGGCGAATCCCTGATGGGCAGCCTTGCCTACGGGATTGATCCC
Source organism: Puniceispirillales bacterium (SeqCode) (assembly GCA_049889655.1). Classification (GTDB taxonomy): domain Bacteria; phylum Pseudomonadota; class Alphaproteobacteria; order Puniceispirillales; family UBA1172; genus UBA1172. The sequence continues at coordinate 2,745 of JBMHCY010000106.1, read as the reverse complement.
GAGATGGTCGCCCGCGTGGCCGGTGAGGTCAAGGCCGTCACCAGCCAGGGTGTCGAGGTTTGCCTCGTGATCGGGGGCGGCAATATCTTCCGGGGGATTTCCGGGGCTGCTGCCGGCATGGAACGGGCCACTGGTGATTACATGGGTATGCTGGCAACGGTGATGAACGCTCTTGCCATGCAGAATGCGCTTGAGGATATCGGGGTCTACACGCGGGTGCTTTCCGCCCTGCCGATCTCGGCGGTGTGTGAGCCCTATATCCGCCGCCGGGCCCAGCGGCATATGCAAAAGGGGCGGGTGGTGATCTTTGCTGCCGGCACCGGCAATCCCTTTTTCACCACCGATACTGCAGCAGCGTTGCGGGCCACCGAAATGAATTGTGATGCCATCCTCAAGGGAACGCGGGTTGACGGTGTCTATTCAGCTGATCCTGAAAAGAATCCTGATGCCGAACGCTATGATCAGCTGACCTATATGGATGTGCTGTCGCGTGATCTCGGGGTCATGGATGCCTCGGCAATTTCGCTGGCCCGTGAGAACGGTATTCCGATCATTGTCTTTTCCATCGAAGAATCCGGGGGCTTTGAACAGGTTCTCCGTCATCAGGGCAAATTCACCCTGGTCAATAATCAAACATCTTGAACAAGGAGATGAAACAATGAGTGCTGATCTTTCAGATACCAGCCGCCGTATGAACGGGGCGATCTCCTCGCTTGAAAGCGATTTTCAGGGGCTGCGGACAGGCCGTGCCTCAACCGGCATGCTCGACCCGATCCAGGTTGATGCCTATGGCTCGAAAATGCCGGTCAACCAGCTCGGCAACATTTCCGCACCGGAACCACGGCTGCTGACTGTCCAGGTCTGGGATCAATCCATGGTCGCGGCGGTTGAGAAAGCAATCCGTGAAAGCGATCTCGGGCTCAATCCCCAGACGGAAGGCAATGTCATCCGTCTGCCGATCCCCGATCTTTCCGCCGAACGCCGGACTGAACTGGCCAAGGTCGCCGGTAAATATGCTGAGGCAACACGGGTGGCGATCCGCAATGTCCGCCGTGATGCCATCGAAATGGTCCGCAAGATGGAAAAGGACGGCGAGTTTGGTGAAGATGAACGCCACGGTCTCGAAGGCCAGATCCAGAAACTGACGGATGAGGCTGTCGGCAAGGTCGACAGCATGCTGGCTGCAAAGGAAAGCGATATCAAAACGGTCTGATTTTTCGGTAGTATCATGACGCAGCATCCCGAACATATTGCCATCATCATGGATGGGAACAGGCGCTGGGCCAAAGAGCGCGGCCTCGCCCCCTACCATGGTCATGAGCAAGGGGCGCTGAAGGTTGAAGAGATCGCCGAGGCTGCCCATGATAACGGGGTGAAGTGGCTGACTTTATTTGCCTTTTCAACCGAAAACTGGCGACGGTCTCCGCTTGAAATCCGGACGCTGATGACGATCTTCCGTCATTACCTTAAGGCCAAGGTGCAGAATCTCATCAACCGCAATATCAGGCTGCGGGTGGTGGGTGACAGAAGCCGTTTCCCTGCCGATATCAATACCATGATCGATGATGCCGTAGCCCGGTCCGCGGGCAATGACGGGCTCAACCTGACTATTGCTCTCGGTTATGGCGGCAAGGCTGATATCGCCATGGCCAGCCGGGCAATTGCTGAAAAACTGCGTGCCGGTGAGATCGATCCGGTTGAGATCAACGAAGACATGATCAAGGCGCATCTCAGTACGGCTATGCTGCCGCCTGTTGACCTGTTGATCCGCAGCGGTCGGGAGCATCGGATCTCCAATTTCCTGATCTGGGATCTGGCCTATGCCGAACTGGCATTCAGCCCGACCCACTGGCCGGATTTCAGCCCCGAAGAACTGACCCGGATCATTGGCGAATACAGCCAGGGTGAACGGCGTTTCGGCGGCGATCCGGCTGAGCCTGCACAATTTCGCAAAACCGGCTCATCGACGTAATTGCCCATGGCCGACCCCGCAGGAAAACAAGGCCCCGAACTTTTTATCCGATTGGTGACGGCGGTTATCCTGCTGCCATTGCTCGGCCTTGTCTATTATGGCGGGCCTCTGGCGGTCATGGTCTATCTGGCTGTTACGGTACTGATGGGGCTCGAAATCCTCACGGTCAAGGGTGAGCCGCTGCTCTCCGGTCGCGGGCTCATGCTGATAATTGCCATTCTCCTGCCAGGGGCCACGCTCGCGGCGGGGAGTCTGAGCGGGTTGGAAGTCTCGCCGCTCATCAGCATTTTGGCAGGGGGGCTGCTGCTGCTGGCCCTCGACCGCAGCCTGATCAACCTTGGTCTGGCCATGGCCATGATGCTGATGTCTTTCTGCTTTATCAGCCTGACACTTGATCACCACCAGGAATGGCTGTTGCTGATGGTCGCTGCCGTGATTGCTGCTGACAGCACGGCGTTTTTTGGCGGCAAATTCTTCGGCGGGCCGAAACTGGCCCCGAAAATCAGCCCCTCAAAGACATGGAGCGGGGCGATCTGCGGCCTTGTGGGTGGCGGTATCGTCGCTGGGGCATTGGCTCCTGTGATCGGGATCAGTACCCAGGCCGGGGTCATCATGGGGGTGCTGATCGCTGATTTCTCAATCGGTGGTGATCTGTTCGAATCTCTTTTCAAGCGACGTCACAACGTCAAGGATGCGGGCCGTATCCTGCCCGGGCATGGCGGTATTCTTGACCGGTGCGATGGCTATCTGCTGTCCGCCCCTCTCGTCTATGC
>JBMHCY010000105.1:0-27278 GCA_049889655.1 Puniceispirillales bacterium (SeqCode) | reverse complement strand
CCGCCGATCGCCGCCCCGGCCAGCGTCTTCACCGGCCCGGCAGAGAGGGCGTTAACGCGAATCCCCTCACCCCCCAGATCAACCGCCAGATACCGCACCGAAGCCTCAAGCGCGGCTTTCGCCACCCCCATGACATTGTAGTTCGGGGTGATCCGCTGCGCCCCCAGATAGGTCAGCGTCAGCATCGAGCCGCCGGTCTTCATCATCGGCCGTGCGGCCTTGGCCATCTCGGTGAACGAAAACGCCGAGATCAGCATCGATTGCAGGAAAACCTCGCGGCTGACCTCCATGTAATGCCCCTGAAGCGCGGATTTATCGGCAAAGGCCAGAGCGTGGACAACAAAATCGAGGCTGTCCCAATGCTCGCCAAGGGCTGTGATCACCGCTTCGGCGGCGCCATCTTCGCCAACATCACAAGGCATGGTGATGCTGCTGCCGAGGCTTTCCGCCAGCGGCACGACACGCTTGGCCATCATGTCATTCTGGTAGGTGAAGGCGAGGTCCGCCCCTGCTTCACGGGCTGCCCGTGCCACCCCGAAGGCGATCGAGCGGTCATTGGCGACGCCCATGATCAGGCCTTTTTTGCCGCTGAGAATCCCGCCCATTATTCAGCCTTCATCAAAGCAAGCGTGGCGTTGGTGCCGCCGAAACCGAAGGAATTGCTGAGTGCAAAACGGATCGCCTTGTCTTCCGTCTGGCGGGGAACCGGGATCGCCCCGATGCCCTCATCCGGGGTTTCAATATTGGCACTGCCGGCCACAAAGCCATGTTCCATCATCAGCAATGTGTAGATCGCTTCCTGAACACCGGTGGCACCCAGCGAATGGCCGGTCAGGGATTTGGTCGAGGCGACCATCGGCAGATAGTCGCGCTTGCCGAAGACTTCCCGCACGGCGTTCAGCTCACTGATATCACCCACCGGCGTCGAGGTGCCATGGGCATTGATATAATCCACCGGCGTCTCGATGCCGTTGCCGTCAAAACCGGCAAGCGCCAGTTCCATGCAGCGGACAGCCCCTTCACCGGATGGCGCGACCATATCGGCCCCATCGGAATTGGCCCCGTAGCCGACGATCTCGGCATAGATTTTCGCGCCCCTGGCCTTGGCGCGTTCCATGTCTTCGAGCACCACCATGCCGCCGCCTCCGGCAATCACGAAACCGTCGCGATCCGCATCATAGGGGCGCGAGGCCTTTTCCGGGGTGTCGTTGTATTTGGAAGACATCGCCCCCATGGCATCAAACAGAACCGAGAGAGTCCAGTGGAGCTCCTCACCGCCGCCGGCAAAGACGATATCCTGCTGGCCGAAACGGATCGCATCAGCTCCGGTGGAGATGCAATGGGCGCTGGTCGAACAAGCCGACGAGATCGAATAGTTGAGCCCCTTGATTTCAAAAAACGTCGCGATGCAGGCGGAAACTGTCGATGACATACAGCGCGGCACCATATAGGGGCCGATGCGTTTCGGGCCCTTCTCGCGGGTGGTATCAAACGCCATCAGCATATTGGCGGTGGAAGGCCCGCCGGAACCTGCGATCATGCCGGTGCGCGGGTTTGAGACTTCCGCCGGGGTCAGGCCGCTATCGGCGATCGCCTGTTCCATCGCGATCACGGCATAGGCCGCGCCGTCACCCATGAAGCGTAGCCGCTTGCGGTCGACATGATCGGCAATATCCATCTTGACGGTGCCGTGAACCTGCGAGCGGAAACCAAGCTCGGCATAATCGGGGGCAAATTCGATCCCCGACCGGCCCTCGCGCAGGGAAGTGGTGACTTCATCCACATTATTGCCAATGGAAGAGGTGATCCCGATACCGGTAATCGCAACACGCCGCATTGAATTTCTCCTGATTACGCGCCCTCAGGCGTCATCCTTGAACAGCCCGACTCGAATGTCGCTGGCTTCGAAAACCACCTCGCCATCACACAGCACCCGGCCATCGGCAATGCCCATGATCAGTTTGCGCATGATCAGCCGCTTGATATCCAGCTGGAAGGTGACAAGGCTGGCGGAAGGTTGAATCTGGCCGGAAAACTTGACGCCGCCAACCGAAAGCGCCCGCCCGCGGCCAGTGCCCCCGGCCCAGCCGAGATAGAACCCGACCAGCTGCCAGAGCCCATCCATGCCGAGGCAGCCGGGCATCACCGGATCACCGATAAAATGGCAATCGAAAAACCATTTGTCCGGTGTGATATCAAACTCGGCGATGATCTCGCCCTTGCCCTCGGCACCGCCATCATCATTGATGGTGGTGATACGGTCCATCATCAGCATCGGCGGCATCGGCAGTTGTGGATTTCCCGGCCCGAACATCTCGCCCTGGGCGCAGGAGATCAGATCATCATAATCATAACTGTTTTTCTTCACAAAACCGGTCATCGTGTCCCCACTGTCAGCAGTTTGACCAAACCATAGCAGAATGGCCACGCTTTGCCACGCCTTCGCGCGAAAATATTTACATCTGCGTGCATTTCATCTAAGGTAAGATCTGAATTTGGCACGATTTGAAGATGACCGACTATCCAACACTCCTGCGTTCTCACCATTTGCGGCCGACCCGTCAGCGGTTGCAGCTGTCCGAGATCCTGTTTGACGGTCAGCATCGCCATCTTTCGGCCGAACAACTGCATGGCGAGATCAAGACCCGCGGCGGCGAGATGTCCCTGGCGACGATCTACAACACGCTCAATCAGTTCACCGAAGTCGGGCTGCTGCGTGAGATCAAACTCGAAGACGGGATCTCCTACTTTGATACCAACAACGATCACCACCACCATTTCTATGATCCGAAAACCGGTGAGCTGATCGATATTCCCCATGAACAGATCACCATTGCCGGGCTGCCCAACGCCCCCGAAGGCAAGGATATCGACCGCGTTGATGTTATCATCCGCGTTTGTTAAAAATACTTTATAATCATTCCAATAACCTTTACAGCCCCCGGCTTGTTTCCTATATTCAGGGAATGACGGTTCTGTTCTGCGGAACCAAGAGACACTTATTTGATCGGAGAGAACATCATGAATGATCAAAGCAAATGCCCTTTCATGCATGGCAGCCAGACAACGCCGGTTTCCGGCACCAAGACCCAGGACTGGTGGCCCAACCAGCTGAACCTTGATATCCTGCGTCAGCATGACAGCAAATCTGATCCCAATGACGGGGAATTTGATTACAAAGACGCCGTCAAGGCGCTTGATCTGAATGCCATCAAAGCCGATCTGAAAAAGGTGATGACCGATTCCCAGGATTGGTGGCCGGCAGATTACGGTCATTATGGCCCGTTCTTCATCCGCATGACCTGGCACGCTGCCGGGACATACCGCACCGGTGATGGCCGTGGTGGCGGCGGTACCGGCGCGCAGCGTTTTGCACCGCTCAACTCCTGGCCTGATAACGGCAACCTCGATAAAGCCCGCCGTCTGCTTTGGCCGATCAAGCAGAAATACGGCAACAGCATTTCCTGGGCTGATCTGCTGATCCTTGCCGGCAATGTCGCGATCGAGGATATGGGTGGCCCGAACCACGGGACAGCCCTCGGCCGTGAGGATATCTGGCATCCCGAAAAGGACATCTATTGGGGTGCAGAAGATGAATGGCTGGGTGACAACCGTTATGGCAGCACCCGTCAGGACCTTGAAAACCCCCTCGCCGCTGTCCAGATGGGGCTCATCTACGTGAACCCGGAAGGCCCGAACGCCAACCCGGATCCGAAACTTTCAGCCCAGGATATCCGTGAGACTTTCGGCCGGATGGCGATGAACGACGAAGAGACCTTCGCGCTTGTTGCCGGTGGCCACACTTTCGGTAAGGCCCACGGCAACGGCCCCGCCGATGCTGTCGGGGCAGAACCTGAAGGCGCCCCGATCGAGGCCCAGGGTTTTGGCTGGGAAAGCAGCCACAAATCCGGCAAGGGTGTCGACACCATCACCAGCGGGATCGAAGGCCCCTGGACAGCCAACCCCACCCAGTGGGACATGGGCTATCTGGAACTGCTCTACAACTATGATTGGAAACTGACCAAAAGCCCGGCCGGTGCCCATATCTGGCATCCGGTTGATCTTGATGAAGCACACATGGCCCCTGAGGTTGATGGCTCCGGCAAGGTCACCCCGATGATGACCACTGCCGACATGGCGCTCAAGGAAGACCCGGCCTATCGGGAAATCGGTGAGCGTTTCATCAAGGATCCGGAAGCCTTCGGTGAAGCCTTTGCCCGGGCGTGGTTCAAGCTGCTGCATCGTGACATGGGGCCGAAATCCACCTATGTCGCCGGTGATTACCCGGCTGCCGACTACATCTGGCAGGATCCGATCCCGGCCGGCAAGGCGCTGAGCGATGCCGATGTTGATGCGATCAAGGCGAAAATCCGCTCCTCCGGCCTGACCATTCAGGAAATGGTCGAAACCGCCTGGGCATCCGCCTCAACCTTCCGCGGTTCTGACAAGCGTGGCGGTGCCAACGGTGCCCGCATCCGTCTTGCTCCGCAAAAGGACTGGGCGGTCAACAAGCCGGATCAGCTGTCCAAGGTGCTGGCTGTCTATGAAGACATTGCCGCTTCCTCCGGGGCCAGCGTTGCTGATGTGATCGTTATCGGCGGTGCTGCAGGGATCGAGCAGGCCTGTGATGCCAAGGTGGCTGTTTCCACCGGCCGCGGCGATGCCAGCCAGGATGAGACCGATGTCGACTCCTTTGCCTTCCTCGAGGCCCGTGCCGACGGTTTCCGCAACTACTGTGAGCAGGAATTCGCTGTCAGCCCGGAAGAAATGATGCTCGACAAGGCCCAGCTGCTGGGACTTACCCCGATCGAAATGACGGTTCTGGTCGGCGGCCTGCGGTCGCTCGGCATCAGCGCCACCGGTGAAGGGGTCTGGTCCGACGGCAACAGCCTCGACAACAGCTGGTTCAAGACGCTGCTCGACATGAGCGTCGCCTGGAAGTCCACCGGCTTCAACAGTTACGAAGCCCATGACCGCAAGACCGGTGAGAAGCAGCGTAATGCCACCCGCATCGATCTTGTCTTCGGCAGCAATTCCGAATTGCGCGCCATCGCCGAAGTCTATGCCCAGGATGACAACAATGCGAAGTTCGTTGCTGATTTCATCAAGGCCTGGACAAAGGTCATGGATAACGACCGGTTCGATCTCGCCTGATCGGCATCGGTCTCGCCTGATCGGCGGTGTCCGGTCATCTCATCTTTGGGGGGGAAGGGCTATTCCAGCCTTTCCCCTTCCAGCAATCCCCAGATGGCATTTCGCCTGATCCAGCCATCGACGCTGTCGGTATTGATCCGGCACCACTGGCCGCGGCAGCCGTTTAACTCAGCCAACACGCCTTTTTCGGCCACAGCAACAACCCGCGATTGCGCGTCATCATAGGCACGGACCTTGACCATGCTGCCGGTGACAAGCGCCATGCGCTTGCCGGAAAGTGTCTGCTTGTGGAGCCAGCCGGTCTCGCCGTCGGGGTCGACAACCTTGCGCCAGATATCGAACTCGCCGACCACCTTGAGCGGCATCCCGCGGCGGCGGTATTCCCATTTGATCGGGTAATCCATGCCGGGGCCTGAACGCATATTCGCCTTGTTGGTTTTGAGCGTCACGAAACGCGGGATTTCAAGGTTGCTGCCGCGAATGGAAATACGGTTTTCCTCGGCACGGGCAACCCCGGGCAGAGCCATGATAAGAACCAGCAGAACAGGCAGAAGGCGAGACAACATGACCTTTTCATATCACATTTTCCCGGCGACCGTCACGCCCCTCTGTTGGGCTTTTGCGGTGAAGCCAGGAGTAGACAATTGATGCCGTCGGTGGTATCGGTTTTCAGCGACATTGTTCTGGTGTTTGAGGATTCCCATGGCTGACAGCAAACCGCTTGTCATTTTGACACGTAAACTGCCCGATACAGTTGAAACACGGATGCGTGAGCTCTTTAATGCGGAACTCAATGCAACGGATATAGCCTTCAGCCGTGATCAGCTGATCGATGCCATGCGCCGGGCCGAAGTGCTCGTGCCGACCGTCACCGACCGCATCGATGCTGAACTGATCAAGGCTGCCGGGCCGAAATTGAAACTCATTGCCTCATTCGGGACCGGCGTTGACCATATTGATCTTAAGGCTGCCCGCGAGGCTGGCATCACCGTCACCAACACCCCCGGGGTACTGACCGAAGATACCGCCGATGTGGCGATGGCGCTGATCCTCTCAGTGCCGCGCCGGATTGCCGAGGGCAATGCGCTTGTCCGTAAAGGTGTCTGGACAGGCTGGGCGCCAACCTCACTGCTGGGGCACCGGATCAATGGCAAGCGGCTTGGTATTGTCGGGATGGGGCGGATCGGCCAGGCCATTGCCCGCCGCGCCCTCGGCTTCGGCATGTCGGTGCATTACCACAACCGCCGCCCGGTGCATCCGGAAATCGAAAAGGAACTGGGGGCTATTCACTGGGATGATCTCGGCCAGATGCTGTCCCGGATGGATATCATCTCGATCAACTGTCCGCATACGGAATCCACGCACCGGCTGTTGTCACGCGAGATGCTGGAACGCATTCCCCAGCACGCCTATCTCGTCAACACCTCCCGCGGTGAGGTGGTGGATGAGGCTGCGCTGACTGAATTGCTGCAGCAGGGACGAATCGCCGGGGCCGGGCTCGATGTCTATGAAAATCAGCCAACGATCACCCCGGGGCTGCTGGAATTGGATAACGTCGTGCTGTTGCCGCATATCGGCTCGGCGACGATTGAAGGCCGCCTCAGCATGGGGGAAAAGGTCATCATTAATATCCAGACCTTTATCGATGGCCATACGCCGCCGGACCGTGTCATCGAAGTGATGATCTAGCCGCCGCAGACCGGGCAATCCGGATCCTTCCGGGTGGCGATGGTCATGGTCGAGGTATCACGCGCATCATAAAGCATCAGTTTGCTGGTGAGCGGCGCCCCGATCGGCTGTTCCGGCAACAGGCACTGGCGCAGGATTTCATGCGCCATGAGCGTGCCGATGACACCGGTAACAGGGCCGAGAATACCCGCCTCGCTGCAGCGCGGGGCCAGATCATGCCCGGCGGTTTCGGGAAACACACAGGCAAAACACGGCCCTGATGGGTCAATACCGCTGGTAAAACTGCTGACCTGACCTTCGAGCCGCACAGCCCCGCCAAACACCAGTACCCGGCTGAGCCGGTGCGCCGCCCTATTCGCATCATGGCGCGTCTGCCCGGTATCGCTACAATCAGCGATAATCGAAGCATCAGTGATCAGGCGTTCGGCCGCAGCAAGGGTGAACCGCTCCGTGACGGCTGTGATGCTGATATCCGGGTTGAGCGCTGCCGCCATGGCCGCCGCGTGTTCAGCCTTGGGCTGGCCGACGGCGTCAGTGCGATGGATCACCTGCCGGTTGAGGTTGCTGAGATCGACCTCATCATCATCGATGATGGTCAGCCGACCGACACCGGCAGCAGCGAGATACTGGATCACCGGTGCCCCGAGCCCGCCCGCCCCGATCACCGCAACATGGCGGCGGTGCAGCGTTTCCTGGCTTTCTTCACCGAAGGACGGCAGGATCACCTGGCGGGCATAGCGTTCGAGTTGCGTGTCTGTCAGCATGGTGTCAATCCCGGCCTGTCGACCCAAAACCGCCTGCCCCGCGGGCGGTCTCATCAAGGCTGTCGACGGCGTTGAACAGAGCCCGGGTGACCGGGGCGACAATCATCTGGGCGATGCGTTCACCGCGTCGGATGGTGAAGGGCTCCGCCCCGAGATTGATCAGCAGCACCTTCACCTCACCGCGATAATCACTGTCAATGGTGCCCGGGGCATTGGCCACCGTGATCCCGTGCTTGAACGCCAACCCCGAGCGGGGACGGACCTGGACTTCAAAGCCTGCGGGGATGGCAAAGCAAAGCCCCGTGGGGACAGCCGCCCGGGCGCCTGGCTCCAGCACCATGGGTGATGTGCAGGCGGCGGCGATATCCATCCCGGCAGCCCCTGCCGTGGCATAACATGGCGGCTCAAGCCCCTCGCCATGGGGCAGGGTGATGAAATCGATCCGGCATTCAGCCATGGCTGATCTCCTCGATGATGGCGTTGGTCAGGGCTTCGGCGACAGCAGTCTTGGACATTCGCGGCCACAGGGTCGAGCCGTCGGCGGTGACCAGATGCACCTCGTTTTCATCGCCGCCAAAAACCGTGCTGCCCTCGCCGACATGGTTGGCCAGGATCCAGTCACAGCCCTTGCGGGCCCGTTTGGCGGTGGCGTAATCGAGAACCTGATCAGTTTCGGCGGCAAACCCCACCACCAGCCGCGGGCGGCTGCTGTGCTGGCTGATCGTGGCGAGAATATCGGGGTTTTCAACAAAATCGAGGCTGGGGGGACTGCCTTCGGTTTTCTTGATCTTGGCACTGCCGGCATCGGCAACCGCCCAATCGGCGACCGCTGCCGCACAGACAGCGATATCACAGGGCATGGCGGCGAGGCTGGCGGTCAGCATCTCGGCTGCGGTGGTGACAGCCACTGTCCGCACCCCGGCGGGTGGCGGCATATCGACAGGGCCTGAAACCAGCGTCACCTGCGCGCCTTCCCTGGCGAGGGCTGCAGCGATGGCGTGTCCCTGTTTGCCCGATGACCGGTTGGCGATATAGCGGACTCCGTCAATCGGCTCATGGGTGGGGCCCGAGGTGACAAGCGCGTGCCGCCCCGAAAGCCGTCCCCGCCCGGGGAGCATGGCCTCGACAGCATCCAGAATCTGCGGAATTTCTGCCAGCCTGCCCTGGCCTTCCTCGCCGCAGGCCATATCACCGCTGTCAGGGCCGACAATCGCGACACCACGCTGGCGCAGGGTGGCAAGATTGGCCTGGGTGGCGGTATTGGCCCACATGAACGGGTTCATGGCCGGGGCGATGAGCAGCGGGGCCCCGGTGGCGAGGATCGCTGTTGTCGCCAGATCATCGGCGAGGCCGTGGGCAATGCGGGCCATGATATTGGCACTGGCCGGTGCCACCACAACCGCATCAGCATCACGGGCGAGGCGGATATGGCCCATTTCGGCTTCATCCGTCAGCGAGAACAGATCGCTATAGACCTTTTCCTCGGAAAGCGCGCTGACCGATAACGGGGTGACAAACTCACTGGCGGACCGAGTCATGATGCAGCGCACCGCCCAGCCTTTGTCGCGCATCCGGCGGATCAATTCGAGCGCCTTGTAAGCGGCAATACCGCCGCTGATGATCAGCAGGATACGGGTATCCGTCGGCGCGGCTGCTGTGGCGGGCTGATCCAGCTGCGCCGTGGATTTCAGCGTTTCCGGGTCAACCATGATGCCGCGGGCCTTGAGCGCCTGCCAGACCTTGATGCGGGCATATTCCGGGAAGGCACCACGCATCCGGTAATTGCTGACAGCACTGGGGCCGACCCCGAGCAGGGCCTGAACCTGGCTGGGCCCGCCAAGGGCCTCAATGATGGCGTCAATATCCATTTTCTTTTATTTCACACAATGTGAAGTGTTAAAAATTATAATATCACAACTTGTGAACAAGTATAGCAATAATAATCAGAATTCCGCCCAGAACAGCATAAAGCCCGGTTTTGCCGGTTTCCCGGGGGCGAGGCTCGGGGGCTGCAGTCGCGGCCATGCGATCAAGGGCGGATTCTGCCTTGTCGAGCAATTCGGGCAGCCGCATCCCGACCATCAGCATTTTATCGGCCAGCGACGAGATCTGGCTGGCGAGACCTTGCTGATCCCGGGCCCAGTCTTCGGCCAGTTCGCGGGCAATCGGCCACATATTGGCCTCGGGGTTGAGCTGGCGGCCGACCCCTTCAGCCATAACCATGGTTTTCTGCAACAGGTTGAACTGCGGCTGGACCTCGATCCGGTAGCGTCTGGCGAGGCCGAATATCTGCCCCAGCACCGCCCCGAGCGACACTGACGCCATCGGTTTGTCCATCACCGGTTCGGTCACCGCCCGGATCGCCTGCGCGAAGCCTTCGAGCGGCACATCACGGCTGATCATCCCCGCCTCGGCATGAAGCCTGGCCACTGCATCATAATCACGGTCGAGCATGGCGTTGAGCAGCCGCGCCAGAAACAGCCTGTCCTTGAGGCTCAGATCGCCCATGATTCCGAAATCGATTGGCACCAGCACGCCATCATCACGGATAAAGATATTGCCGGGATGCATATCGGCATGGAAATAGCCATCACGGAACACCTGGACAAAGAAACACCGTGCGGCGATCCGGGTGATATCATCAATATTGTGACCGGCGGCAATCAGTGCCGCCTGATCATCGATCCGTGTCCCGGTGACACGTTCGAGCACCAGCATCCGTTCGGTGGTCACCTGCCAGAAAATCCGCGGCACATAGATGCCGTCATCATTGGCGTGATTCTCCCGCAGTTTGCCGGCGGCAGCTCCTTCGAGCCGCAGGTCAAGCTCAACATCGGAGAGATGCGCAAACTGATCAACAGCATGGACGAGTTTGAGCGGCCGGGTCTGCGGAGCGATAAACTCCATCAGCCGTGCCATCGCCCGGAAGAACCGGATATCACGTTCCATCCGCTGGCGGACCCCCGGGCGGAGAATTTTGACCGCCACGTCCTCGCCATCGGCCAGCGTCGCCAGATGCACCTGGGCGATCGACGCTGCCGCAACGGGGGTATCGTCAAAGGCCGAGAAGATCGTCTCCACTGGCGCGCCAAGCTCATCAGCGATGATCGCACGGGCACGGCTGCCGGGGAATGGCGGCAGGCTGTCCTGCAGGGTGGCCAGATCCTGGGCGACGCTTGCGCCGAGCAGATCAGCACGGGTCGACAGCGCCTGACCCAGTTTGATAAAGGCCGGGCCGAGCCGGCTGAGGGCTTCGGCGAGGGCAACCCCCGGCCGTTCCGGATGACGCCGTGCCAGCACCCGGTCAGCAAGCCGCATCAGAAAACCCAGCCATGGCGGCAAGCTGATATTGCGCTCAATATGACCAAGCAAGCCACCGCGGGTCAGGGCAAAGACAACTCGGGGAAAGCGCAAAAGGAATAGCATCAATCGAGATTCCAGCCCGCATGAATGGCGGCAATGCCGCCCGAAAGATCACGATGGCGGACGCGGGAAAAACCGGCGGCGGCAATCATCGCCGCCAGTTCTTCCTGATCAGGAAAGCGGCGGATCGATTCAACCAGATACTGATAAGAAGACCTGTCGCGGGCAATCAGTCCACCAAAAGCCGGCAGCACATCCGACCAGGCATCATAGATCATGCTCAGCGGCCGTGACCGGACATGGGAAAATTCGAGGCAGTAAAACCGCCCCCCGGGTTTCAACACCCGCCGAGCTTCGGCAAGGGCGGCAGGCCGGTCGGTGACGTTACGCAGGCCGAAAGCGATGGTCACAACATCGGCTGTTGCCGGGGCAAGGGGAATGTGTTCGGCATCACCCGCCACCCAGGAAAGGCCGTCAAGCCGGGCAAGGGCAGGACGCTGGCGGCCGACCAGCATCATCTCAACATTGATATCGACAATCGTGGCTGTTGAACCGCCTGCGCGCAGAAAGCGGCTGGCGATATCGCCCGTCCCCCCGGCCAGATCGACAAGGTGCTGGCCCGAGGCGGGGGAGATCATGCTGATCAGCCGGTCTTTCCAGAGCCGGTGAATGCCAAGCGACATGACATCGTTCATCACATCATAGGATGAGGCGACGCTGTCAAAGACTTCACGCACCCGGCCGGCCTTGTCTTCGGCACGGACAGTGTCGTAGCCGAAATCAATCGGCGTATCGGGATTGAGTCTGGTGGTGGATTTTTTTTCCATACTGGCTTTATATCAGGAGACAGAATGAAGGGAAAAGAAATATGCCAGAACTGCCGGAAGTCGAAACCGTGCGCACCGCCATTGATGAGGCGGCCCGCGGAGACAGCATCACGCAAGTCCTGGTCTCGGGAAAAACCATGCGCTGGCCCATCCCCGGCGATATCCATGACCGGCTAAAAGAAGGCGTCATCACGGCGGTTCGCCGCCGCGGCAAATATATCCTCGCCGATATCGAAACAGCCGCTGGCATGCTGGTGATGCTTGTTCATCTGGGCATGTCGGGATCGATCAGGATCTACCCTGATGAGGAAACCGCCCGGCCCCCGGAAAAGCATGATCATCTGGTGATGGATCTGGCCTCGGGCAAGCGGATTGTGCTCAACGACCCGCGCCGCTTCGGCGGCGTGGATCTGATCGCCCCGGTGCGGGAGGGCGAGCACCCGCTGCTGCGGCAAATGGGGATTGAGCCGCTCGGCAACAGGCTGGACGGTGAATTCCTGCGTGAGGCGTTTGCCGGTCGGGCGGCACCGGTGAAGGCAGCATTGCTCGACCAGCGGATCATCGCGGGCATTGGCAATATCTATGCGGCGGAAGCTCTGTTTCGGGCAGGCATCCACCCGGCCCGCAAGGCAGGACGGATTGGCCATGGCCGCTGCCATGATCTGGCGACCGCTATCCGGGCGGTGCTGGAGGCTGCAATCCGTGCCGGTGGCACCTCGCTGCGGGATCATGTCCAGCCCGGCGGCGAAATCGGTTATTTCGTCCAGCAGCTCAATGTTTATGGCCGTGAGGGTGAGCCCTGCCCGCAATGCAGGGAGCCTGTCCGGATGATCCGGCAGTCTGGGCGGGCGACTTACTATTGCTCTCACTGCCAGCGCTGATTAGGATGGGGTCATGTTGAAAGTAATGGTCATGACAATTGCCCTGATGCTGGCATCGGTAATGCTTCTGCCGGGGAATGCGGTGCGGGCAGAGGCGGATGTCCCGCAGGTGCAGTGGGTGGGGGATGTGCCGATCAATCCCGCGCTCGCCATTGAACCGGGGCTCGGCTTTGCCTTTGACAGCCCCGAAGGCCGGGTCGTGATGGTGTTCCTGAGCGGGGCGGTTTCGGCGCCGGCAATGGACGCCTATTACAGCCAGGCACTGACTCCCCTTGGCTGGGACAAAACCGGCGAGATGCGCTGGCTGCGTGAGGGGGAAACCCTCTTGATCAACAAAACATCAGCGGCCGGGGCCATGCTCTGGAAAATCACCCTGCGGCCTGAATAAAGCCGCCCTGGCCGGTGCCTCACGAAAACGCCCAAAAGCCTTGACAGCAGGGGGGAAGATCAGGCATAAGTCCGCTTCACGACGGAAAACCGTCCCCCGTATAACTGTAGAAGAGAGCGCCAGATGGCCAATCATAAGTCTGCAAAAAAGCGTATTCGCCGTAACGAAACATTCAACGCGGTGAACAGCAACCGCCGGAGCCGCATTCGCACCTATATCAAGAAGGTCGAAGCAGCCATCGAGAACGGCAATGTCGATGAAGCCCGCGAAGCGTTCAAACTGGCCCAGCCGGAACTGCATCGCGGTGTCAACCGTGGCGTCTTTCACAAGAATACCGCTGCACGCAAACTCTCGCGTCTGTCCGCCCGGATCAAGGCCCTCGCCGCCTGATCATCGGGACAGTCCCGGAAGAACCACCCGCCGCTGGCGGGTGTTTTTTTGCCGAATCGATCGCCCGGCCCAAAGCATCACCTTACGTGAGGAAATTGAGACCGGATTAAAGGTCATCCGATTCAGGTGTTGAAATTGTTAGTTTTTGTTGTCAGCAGGCTGTGAAACGACGTGTCCGGTCTCCCGGCCAAGGCTAAAAAAAACCATCAGCAGCGTGCTGGATGCTAAAAAAATTTTTTTTGAAAGTGACGTGATAACAAGGCATTGCGCTGCTCGTCGCCCGGGAAAAATGCTTGACAGCAAAAAAATCGCCGCCGCCCGCAGTTGCTGCTTGCAAGCCTGCAGGCATCTCGGGATATTAAGAAACTGATGTTCATAAAACTCCCCGCCTTTCTTGTGCGATGGAGTGCAGCATCAGACTCGCGGCGGTTGTCGTTTCAGTCCTGAAACATTCAGCAATCCGCCATTGACCGATGATTATGCGCGCAGTCGCAGCCAGGCCCGTGTGGAGATTCAGGCATGAAAGAGAATTGGCCCGAAAACGCCAACCCGCCTGAACCCGGAACCTCGAAAGCCCTCGACAGAGCCGCCCTCGACAAAGCCTGGGAGAATGTCCGCAACCGGATGCGCGATGATCTCGGCGAGACAGTCTGGCGTTGCTGGATCAGAAACCTCGTGCTCATCAACCGCGATGACAACCGCATTCGCCTCGGTGCTGAAACCCGGCTTGTCCGCAACCGCGTCGCCAGCCAGTATGCCGACAGGCTGCGGGCCAATTTCAAGCGTGAATGGCCTGAGATTGAGTGCGTCGATGTCGAGGTTGTCCGTGCTGCCGAAACCATGACCATGGCCCGCACTGGCCCTGATAATCCGGTGCGAGTGTCGGACAGTACAGCCCGTTCTGTCCGGCCGGTGGGTGAGGATGACCCCTGCGGCAGCCGCCTAGACCCGCGCATGACCTTTGACAATTTCATCGTCGGCAAGCCAAACCAGCTGGCCTATGCCGCTGCCATGCGGACTGCTGAAAGCGACAGCCCCCAGTTCAACCCGCTGTTTCTGCATGGCGGGGTTGGGCTCGGCAAGACGCATCTGATGCACGCCATCGCCTGGCATATCCGCGAGCGTGACAGCAACCGCAAGGTTGTTTACCTGTCGGCCGAAGCCTTCATGCACCGGTTCATCAAGGCCCTGCGCCACCAGAACACGATGCAATTCAAGGAACAGTTCCGGTCGGTGGATGTGCTGATGGTCGATGATGTGCAGTTTATCGGCGGCAAGGAATCAACCCAGGAAGAATTCTTCCACACCTTCAACGCGCTGATTGACCAGAATAAGCAGATCATCATTTCCGCCGACAAATCACCCACCGATCTTTCCGGCATGGAAGAACGGATGCGGTCACGGCTGAACTGGGGCATGGTCGCCGATATCCATCCCACCACCTACGAATTGCGGCTCGGGATTATCGAACAGAAAGCCGAGCAGGACGGCATCAGCCTGAGCCCGGCGGTGATGGAATTCCTTGCCCACAAAATCTCCTCCAATGTCCGGGAACTCGAAGGGGCGCTTAACCGTATCGCCGCCTATGCCACCCTCATTGACCAGCCGGTGACGATCGAGACTATCCGTGAGGTGCTCTCGGATGTGCTGCGTGCCAGCAACCGCCAGGTGTCGGTGGGCGAGATCAAGCGCGAAGTGGCCCGCCACTACAATATCCGTCTTGACGAGATGCATTCCCGGCGGCGGTCGCGCAACATTGTCCGGCCGCGGCAGGTGGCGATGTACCTCGCCAAGACGTTGACCTCGAACTCCTATCCGGAAATCGGCCAGCATTTCGGCGGCCGTGATCACACCACTGTCATGCACGCCGTGACCCGTGTTGAAGAGATGCTCAGCGATGATCCCGTGCTGGCCGAAGACATGGCCATGCTGCGGTCCCTGCTGAACGCTTCCGGGTGAATTTCCGGCATCCGCCGAAACCCTGAAAATACACAATATTCTGGTTTTGATGCCGCAAGTTATGCTATATTTTGTGGATTAAACACTTGCTGGCGCGGCGATCTCTCGCCATCGCCCAACCCGTAAAGAGGGACACATGAAACTCACCATCGACCGTGCTGCGCTGATCAAGCCTTTGGGTCATGTTCAGAGTGTTGTTGAACGGCGCAATACCATCCCCATTCTGTCAAATATCGTGGTCCGGGCCGAGAACAGCCAGGTGATGCTCGTCGCCACCGATATGGATATGGATATTGTTGAAACCGTTGCGGCAACGGTCATGGAACCGGGGGTCTGCACTGTCCCGGCGCAACTGTTCTACGACATTGTCCGGAAACTACCTGAGGGGGCGGAGATCGAGCTGAGTGAGGCTGATAACGGGCAGGTCAAACTGACCGCCGGGCGGTCCAGTTTCTCGCTGCCGACACTGCCGGTGGAAGATTTCCCGGCCCTCTCCGATCAGGCGATGACGACCGAGTTCACCCTCTCGGCCGTTGATCTGAAAGCCCTGATCGAGAACACCCGCTTTGCGGTGTCGACCGAAGAGACTCGCTATTACCTCAACGGGATTTACCTGCACAATACCGAAGGCCATCTGCTGCGGGCTGTTTCCACCGATGGCCACCGCCTTGCCCGTTCGCAGATGGATCTGCCTGCCGGGGCGGAGACCATGCCGGCGGTGATCATCCCCCGCAAGGCGGTTGGCGAAATGTCCAAACTGATCGATGAATACGAAGGTGATGTCCGTCTGGGGCTCACCGATACGCGGGCCCGCTTCAGTTTCGGCAGCATTGAGGTCACCACCAAACTGATCGACGGTACCTTCCCTGATTACCAGCGCGTCATCCCGGCGGATAACACCAACATCATGCAGGTGGCCGCGGCTCCGTTCCGTGAAGCGGTGGACCGTGTCTCGACCATCTCGGCGGAAAAATCCCGCTCGGTCAAACTCCGGATCAGCAACGGCATGCTGGTGCTTTCCGCGAGCAGTGCCGATGCGGCGAGTGCCGAGGAAAGCCTTGAGGTCAGTTACAATGGCGGTGATATTGAGATCGGCTTCAACGCCCGCTACCTGATCGATATTGCCAGCCAGATTGATGGTGACAGCATTGAATTTGCGCTCTCCGATGCAGCGGCCCCGTCGCTCATCCGGACGCCGGGTGATGATGCCAATCTGTTTGTTCTTATGCCGATGAGAGTCTAGCCCTGGTGCTGTATTCTGCATCCATTCAGGCCCGTGAAGCCAGCCATGTTGATCCTTGTTTTTCGGTCTGGGTTTCAGGCATCAGCCTGACCGGGTTCCGCAATTATGATCAGCTGTCGCTGGCATTCAACGGCCAGCCGGTGGTTCTGGCAGGGGCCAACGGGGCCGGCAAGACCAACCTGATGGAAGCGATCTCCCTGCTGGCCCCGGGACGCGGGCTGCGGCGGGCAAAGACAGCCCGGCTCAAGCGCCAGTCGCCATTGTCAGGTCCGCCGGAAGGTTGGAGCATTTCGGCGCGTATCGAAACCCCTGACGGCCCGTTTCAAGCCGGGACCGGCATCAGGGCCGATGATGATGCCGAAAACCCCCGCCGGGTTATCCGTCTTGATGGTGTTGATCAATCACAGATGGCGCTTGCCGAACGGCTCGCTGTGTCCTGGCTGACCCCGGAAATGGATGGCGTGCTGGCCGGCTCGCCATCGGAACGGCGGCGGTTTCTCGACCGGCTCGTGATCGCGTTTGATCCGGCCCATGCCGGCCGTCTCCAGCGCTATGACAAAGCGGCCCGTCAGCGCAACAGGCTGATCGACGACAAGATCACCGATGACCATTGGTTTGAGGCACTGGAAACCGAGATGGCGTCGTCGGCGGTGGCGATTATTGCGGCCCGCAAGGCTCTGGTGGCGGCGCTTGATCAGGAAGCTGCGGAACCGCTGCCGGCGTTTCCCTCGGCGCGGCTGCGGCTTGATGGTGATGCCGAGGCCTGGCTCGATGCCATGCCTGCGGTTGATGTTGAAGACAGGCTCCGTGATGAAGCCCGGATGGCCCGCCGCCGTGGTGACCGGTCTCTCCCAGGGGCGTCGGCGAGCCTGCTCAGGGTGACGCATTCCGGTACCGGGCAGGAGGCTGAACTGTCATCCACCGGTGAGCAGAAAGCCCTCGTCATTTCGGTCATTCTCGCCCATGCTCGGCTGCAGGGCCAGCGTCTGGGCAAGCCGCCGTTGCTGCTGCTCGATGACATTGCCTCGCATCTTGATCGGCATCGCCGCGAAGCACTGTTTGAACTGGCCGCCGGGCTTGAGGGCCAGGTCTGGTTCAGCGGCACGGACCTCGGTCTTTTTGCCCCCATGCTGGGCCAGGCCCAGGTGATTTCCCTTTCATCAGGTCGGGTGGTGGATGCCCCCGAAGACAAGGAGTTTTCCCGATGAGCAGTGAACCCCCTATCGATCCTGAACTGAACGGTGACAACGAAGCCTATGACGCGGATTCCATCAAGGTGCTGCGCGGGCTTGATGCTGTCCGCAAGCGGCCGGGGATGTATATCGGTGATACCGATGATGGTTCCGGCCTGCATCACATGATCTATGAAGTGGTCGACAATGCCATCGATGAAGCCCTCGCCGGACATTGCGATCTGGTGCAGGTGATCCTCAATGGCAACGGGTCGGTGACAGTGACCGATAACGGCCGCGGCATTCCCACCGACCTGCATCCCGAGGAAGGTGTTTCGGCGGCAGAAGTGATCATGACCCAGCTGCATGCCGGGGGGAAGTTTGACAACAACTCCTATAAGGTCTCCGGCGGGTTGCACGGGGTCGGGGTGTCAGTGGTCAATGCCCTGTCGACACGCCTTGATATGGTGATCTTCCGCAACGGCTCAAAACACGAGATCGCCTTTGAAGACGGGGTTGCTGTCGCCCCGCTGGCGGTGGTCGCCGATTGCGGCGAGCAGACAGGGACAGAGATCACCTTCACCCCGTCGACGGCAACCTTTTCCAATGTCGAATTTGATTTCGCCACACTCGAACACCGGTTGCGTGAACTGGCGTTTCTCAACAGCGGCGTCAATATCAAACTGACCGATGACCGTCAGGCGGAACAGAAGGTCAGCCAGTTTTTCTATGAAGGCGGGCTCAACGCGTTTGTCGGCTGGCTTAACCGGTCGCGCAACGCGCTGCATGATACAGTCGCTGCCGAGATCGAAAAAGAGGGGGTTGGCGTCGAACTGGCACTGCAGTGGACCGACAGTTACCATGAGACAACGCTCTGTTTCACCAACAACATTCCGCAGCGGGATGGCGGCACGCATCTGGCCGGGTTCCGGGCGGCGATGACCCGCGTTATCAACGCCTATGCTCAGGATAGCGGCATCGCCAAGAAGGAAAAAGTCCAGCTGTCCGGGGAAGATGCCCGGGAAGGCCTGACCGCAATTATCTCGGTCAAGGTTCCTGACCCGAAGTTTTCATCCCAGACCAAGGACAAACTGGTGTCTTCCGAAGTCAGGCCGATTGTCGATGCGGTGGTCTCCGATGCCCTGTCGCAGTGGTTTGAAGAAAACCCTGCCGAAGCCCGCAAGGTCGTCTCCAAGGCCTATGAAGCGGCAGCGGCCAGGGAAGCTGCCCGCAAGGCCCGGGAATTGACACGCCGTAAAGGGGTGATGGACATTGCCAGTCTGCCGGGCAAACTCGCCGATTGTCAGGAAAAGGACCCGGCGAAATCGGAAGTCTTCCTGGTCGAGGGTGATTCCGCCGGGGGTTCCGCAAAACAGGGGCGTGACCGGGCGAATCAGGCCATCCTCCCCCTGCGGGGTAAGATCCTCAATGTCGAGCGTGCCCGGGTTGATAAAATGCTCTCATCGGCGGAACTCGGGACCTTGA
The DNA here is from genome assembly GCA_049889655.1 of Puniceispirillales bacterium (SeqCode). Taxonomy (GTDB): domain Bacteria; phylum Pseudomonadota; class Alphaproteobacteria; order Puniceispirillales; family UBA1172; genus UBA1172. Next base: position 7,963 of record JBMHCY010000105.1, on the reverse strand, counting down.
TCACCGCGATCGGGGCCGGTGTCGGCAATGCCGAGATTGACCCGGACAAGGCCCGCTATCACAAGATCATCATCATGACCGATGCTGATGTTGATGGCAGCCATATCCGGACGCTGCTGCTGACCTTCTTCTTCCGCCACATGAAACCGCTGATCGAGCGCGGCTATCTCTATATCGCCCAGCCGCCGCTGTTCCGCTCAAAGCGGGGTGGCTCGGAAGTCTATCTCAAGGATCAGGCAGCCCTTGATCTCTATTTGCAGGAAGCCGGGCTCAAGGATGCGGTTCTGGTGACCGCCGACGGCAACCAGCATTCCGGGGCTGATCTCGCCGAGATCACAACCCGGGCGATCATGGCTGAACGCTGTGTGACCTCGCTGTCCCGTACTGTCGGCAATGCCGATGTGATCGAACAGGCGTCGATCGCCGGGCTGCTGACCCCGGAGGCGATTGGCAATGCCGAGGCTGCTGCCTATCTTGCCCGCCGTCTTGAAGGGATCAGCGATCCGCTCGAACGGGGCTGGCAGGGGGCCATGGTCGATGATCCCGAACAGCCGGGCAGCCAGGTGATGGAAATCAGCCGGACCCTGCGCGGCGTCACCGAGCGGTATCATCTCTCGCGGCGGTTGCTGGCAACAGAAGAGGCACGCCGCCTTGATGAACTGGCGGGCTTTTTGCAGCAGTATTTCGCCAAACCGGCGCAGTTCACCTCCGGGGCCACTGACACCACAGTCTTCGGCCCGGCCAGCCTCGTCGAAATAATTTTCCAGCAGGGGCGGAAAGGCGCTCAGGTCTCACGCTACAAGGGGCTGGGCGAGATGAACCCGGACCAGTTGTGGGAGACCACGCTTGATCCGGAACAGCGTACCCTGCTGCAGGTGCGGATTGATCATGAACAGGATGCCGAGGATGCGTTTTCGACCCTGATGGGTGAGGCGGTGGAAGAACGGCGGCAATTCATTCAGGAAAACGCGCTGAAAGTGGCCAACCTTGATATTTAGGGTTCCGACCGATGGCTGACCAGGCCTTTCGCAACACCGGTACACTGATCAACACCCGCAGCCTGACGCTGGTTCGCTGGATCGCCATGTCGGGGCAGCTGGCGACGATATTTATTGTCCATATCGGTTTCGGTTTCCCGTTGCCGCTGGAAGCCTGTCTCGGGCTGATCATGATCTCGGCTCTCGTCGGGCTGTGGCAGGCGGTGACCACCCGTGACGGGATGCAGATGCGCCGCAACACGGTTTTCCTGCTGCTCTGTTTTGATACGGTACAGCTGGCCGCGCTGCTTTATCTGACAGGCGGGATTCTCAACCCGTTCACGATCCTGCTGCTCGCCCCGGCGACGATCTCGGCGACAGTGCTTTCAGGCCGCGAGACAGCCGGGCTTGTCATCCTGGTGGCTGTGCTGTCGAGCCTGCTGGCAGTCTTCCACAACCCGCTGCCCTGGGGCGAGAACACACCTGTCCTGCCGACCCTCTATATCGGCGGGATGTGGATCGCCCTCGTGCTGGCGACAGTGTTTGTGACCGCCTATGCCGGAACCCTGGCGCGGCAGTCGCGGCAGCTGGCCGAAGGTCTTGCCGAGGCCCGACTGACCCTCGAACGCGAAGAACAGATGGTCTCGCTCGGCTCGCTCGCCACGGCTGCCGCCCACAAACTCGGCTCGCCGCTCAACACGATCACGCTGATTGCGCATGATCTTGAACAGCTGCGCCGGGAAAAGCAGAACGACCCGGCTTTTGATGAGGATATCCTGCAGCTGCGGGAAGAGGTGGAACGCTGCCGCCAGATTCTCGCTGAACTCAATGAGGATGCCACCAATCTCGGCCAGCAGATGAATGAGCCGCAGCCGCTCGTGGCGTTTGTCAAAAGCCTCATCGATGAACGCTTTGCGGATATCCATGACATGATCAGCCTGCGGGTGGCGGAGACGGTTGCCGGGCCGATGCCGCAGGTGACGCGCCGCCCGGAACTGATCCATCCGGTCGAAACGCTGGTCGATAACGCCGCACAGTTCGCCCATCATCGTGTTGAGATGGTGCTGTCCTGGGATGATGAGATGTTCTCGATCCAGATCAATGATGATGGCCCGGGAATTCAGTCCTCGGTGCTGGCCCGGCTGGGCGAGGCTTATATCAGCAGCCGTGACGGGGTCAATGGCCATATGGGGCTGGGCATCTTCATTGCCAACACCATGGTCCGCCACGTTCAGGGGAAACTTGAGATCAGCAACCTCAAAGGCGGCGGGGCCAGTGCGCATCTGACCTACCCCCGTGACGGTTTCGATACGCTTGACCTCACCGCTTGAAACAGTCATTCATCTTTGAAATTGTGGGGAAACAGGCTATATCTTGATCCCGAAAGGGAATTTTCATGGCAGGAATGACATTACTCATTGTCGATGATGACGCACCGCTGCGGGGTCGGCTGGCCCGGGTGATGCAGCGTCAGGGTTTCACGGTAGTCGATGCCGAGGGTGTGGCTGCGGCGCGCGCCCTGATCGCCGAGCATGAAATCACCCATGCTGTGCTCGACATGAAACTCGAAGACGGGAACGGGCTTGATATCGTCCCGCTGATCCAGGAACGTCATCCGGATTGCCGGATTGTCATGCTCACCGGTTTCGGCAATATCGCGACAGCGGTTGCGGCGGTTAAGGCCGGGGCCATGGATTACCTGCCGAAACCTGCTGACCCGGAACAGATTGCCTCGGCGTTGCTCCAGCAGGGTGATGATATGCCACCGCCGCCGGAAGACCCGATGTCTGCCGACAGGGTGCGCTGGGAACATATCCAGCGTGTCTATGAACAATGCGGCCGCAATGTCTCGGAAACGGCCCGGCGGCTGAAACTACACCGCCGCACGCTGCAAAGGATTCTTGCCAAGCACGCGCCAAGGCCTTAAAGATCACATTTGCTCAACACGTGAAGACCCATGCCCAGAAAACTCCACAAGGATACGCTGAGTGTCCGTGGCGGCCTCAACCGTAGCGATAACAGCGAAACATCGGAAGCCCTCTATCTGAATTCGGGCTTCGTCTATCAGTCTGCCGAGGAAGCCGAAGCAGCGTTCAGCGGTGATATCGACCGCTATGTCTATTCGCGCTACGCCAACCCCACCGTGACCATGCTGCAGGACCGTCTGGCCCAGCTTGAAGGTGCCGAGGCCTGCCTGGCTTTTGGCAGCGGCATGGCGGCAATGTTTTCCGGTCTTGCCGCGATGCTTGATCAGGGTGACCGTATTGTCGCCAGCCGGGCGCTGTTCGGGGCCTGCTATGCGGTGATCGATGAGATCCTGCCGCGCTGGGGGATCACCCGCGAGTTTGTCGACGGCACGGACCTTGATCAATGGCGTGAGGCGCTGAAAACTCCCGCCAGCATCGTCTTTCTCGAAACGCCGTCCAACCCGCTGCTTGATCTCGTTGATATCGCCGCAGTTGCCGAACTGGCCCATGCCGCCGGGGCGATCCTGATTGTCGACAATGTCTTTGCCACCCAGACCGGCCAGAGCCCGCTTGAACTGGGGGCGGATATGGTCATGTATTCGGTGACCAAGCACCATGATGGCCATGGCCGGGTGCTCGGCGGGGCGCTGCTCGGCAGCCGTGCTCTGATCGAAGACAGGCTGGCCAAGTTCTATCGCCAGACTGGCCCGGGGATCGGGGCGTTCAACGCCTGGGTGGTGCTGAAATCGCTTGAAAGCATGGCGCTCCGGATTGACCGCAAGGCTGAAAACGCCATGGCGATCGCTGAGCGGCTGGCTGATCATCCGGCGGTTTCCATGCTGCGTTACCCGCATCATCCCGCGCATCCGCAGTATCAGCTGGCCCGGCGGCAGATGCGCCATGGCGGCTCGATTGTCGCGTTTGAGATCAATGGCGGCAAGGCGGCGGCTTTTGACTTTCTCAACGCCCTTGAGGTGATCGATATTTCCAACAACCTCGGTGATTCGAAAACCCTCGCCTGCCATCCGGGGACGACAACCCATTCAAGCGTCAATGCCGAAGGCTGTGCTGCCATGGGGATCACCGACGGGATGATCAGGCTGTCTGTCGGCCTTGAGCACAAAGACGATCTGATTGTTGATCTGGTTGAGGCCCTCGACCGAAGCATGGTGGCGCATGGCTGATTACATCAGCCTGCTGCTATTCATCATCATTATGGTGGGGACGCCCGGTCCAGCCAATCTGGTGCTGATGGCGGCGGGCAGCCGTCACGGTTTTACCGCCTGCATTCCCTTTATCAGCGGCGTCACCCTGGGCAAATTGCTGCTCAACGCTGTTCTCATCTTCGGCTTTTACCGGCTTCTTGAACGCCAGCCTGAGTTGCTGACAGGGCTGAAATACATCTCCGCCGCCTATATGATCTGGCTCAGCTTGCGGATGCTGTCACCGCCACGGGATGAAACCGCCGGTGCTGACCGCGTCCCCGGGCTGGCTGCCGGGGTTATGGTCCATCCGCTCAACCCGAAAGCCTGGGCCATGGCCACCATTGCGCTTGCCGATTACGGCCCCCTGATCACCGATCCGCTGATCCGTTTTGTCATCATCGCGGGCAGTTTCATGGCTGTTCAGGTGGTCTGTCACAGCCTTTGGTGTTACGGCGGCAGCCAGATCATGCGCCTCATCAGCCGTCAGAAGGATCGGTTAACCTTTCAGCGCCTGATTGTGCTGATCAATGTCATTCTGGTGCTCTGGATTGTGCTGACTTGATGACCCTGAAGGATTGGTGATCATACGTTTGCAGACAGTGATTATGCCTGACGGTTTATATTTTCGAGTTTAATAATTTATTAACACTTAGCCTCTTTGACGTGTCATCGAGGCGACAATGGCTTGCAATCCTTCCCCGCTCTTTCTGGTTTTCTCTGTGTCTCTTGCCATGGTTGCGGTGTCTTCCTGTGGCGGCGGCGGTGGTGGCGGGATTGCCGCCGCCCCGTCAGGACCGCCACGGCTCCAGATCGAACAGCCGCCGATCGAGATCTCCGCCATCGAAACCGAGGCGAGCCCCCAGATCGCCCAGGTCAGTGGTTTTGATGTTCTGTCTACGGGGGTCAGCGGCTCCGGGATCGGCGTTGCCGTGCTTGATACAGGCATCATGGCCAGCCATTCTGAATTCGGCGGTCGGGTCCGGCCCGGCGATGATCTTCAGGGTGATGGCGACGGCACCCGTGATGGTAACGGTCACGGCACCCATGCCGCCAGCCTGCTGGCAGCCTCAGGGGATGGCAAGGGGATGCTTGGCATCGCCCCGGGAGCGACGCTCTATTCGTATCGGATTCTCAATGATCAGGGTGTCTTTGGCGGGCGTTCCGGCAACCAGATGGTGCCAGCGGTGCTCGGCCAGGTCGGTGAGCATGGCCTGCCGGTGGTGTCGACAGCCTGCGTCTCGGGGTCGATGGCCGTATCGCCAACCGTCGCTTTTATGAACGATGGCGCGGACGCATCGATTTCATCCGCCAGCGTCAGCACGGGGCGATCTCCACACGGCTGGGGTTGCGGGTCACCCACGGCCACAGCCGCATCGGCCCGGACCGTCCTCACCGAATCACCAGCAGTATTGAAACCACAGCCCGTCTTGGGCTTGAATTGCCGCGTCATCTGACCGTCGCGATGACGCTGATCGGGGCCTATGAGGAAAGTTCCGCCCATCGTCCTTCGCGTCTCCGGGCCGATGATCTGCGGCTTGGTCTTGAACATCAGGGCAGCCGCGATCACGGGCTTTCAGGTCTTGGCTGGCGGTTCTACTGGCAGGGTGGTGAAGACAAAGCAGACCCGCCGGGGCAGTCCGGCCAGCGGTCACGGATTGGTGTGGGGATCGGGCCGCTGCCGCTCACTGGCAGCATGACAATCAGTGCGGATGCAAGCCGTGAGATGAAGGCCTATGACGATGCCCGGCCATGGCTGGCAACACCCCATGAGGACAGGACCCGGCATCTCGGGATCAGTGTCACCTATCCTTTAAGTAAAGACAGGTCACTATTATTTCGGATTAATCATGCAGAAACACGGTCACCGGATCCCCTTGATAATACCAGAAGGTGGCAGTTTCTGATGATATTTGAGCATTGAACCCGATCTTGTTGGATTATCAAAGCCGTTCACATCTCTATCTTAAGGATAGGTTTTCAGCATCGTTTTTTGAGTATAATAATATTCAGATTGTTATTTCATGGGGTCCTGTTCTTTATCTGGGCTTGTCGTTTTCCCGCCTGCTGAAGTGACGCCATTACCAAGGGGAAGCGACATGAAAGTCATCCTGACTTACGGGAACATTTTTTCCCGTGATCTCATCATCGAACATATCGAAAACATCGAACAGGCCGGGCATCTTAGCCCGAATATCACCATCATCCCGTCCAATCGGGTGCTGGAGACGATCGACATCATTCACCGTGGCGAAGTTGTTGATCTGATCATTCTCGATACCGGCCTGCCGGATATGAAGGGCCTGACTGGCTTATCGCGGGTGATTGATGCCACCCAGGGCAAACGTCCCGTGGCGGTGATGGGGGTTCCCACCAGCCAGTCCGAAATGCGGATGGTGCTCGATGCCGGGGCCCGTGGCTACATTCCGAAAAATCTCGGGATCAAGGCCTTTTTCAGTGCCATGATGCTGATGGCCAATGGTGAGATCTACCTGCCCGCCGACGGCATCCATCACCAGTCGGAAAACAGTTTCATTCCCAATGACTGGTTGACTGGCCGTGAGCAGGATATGCTGGCCGGGCTGCTGGCGGGAAAATCAAACAAGGAAATCGCCCGCATCCATGGACTCTCGGAAGTAACGGTCAAGCATCACCTGAAAAGCCTGCGCGGCAAACTCGGGGCCCGTAACCGCACCCACGCTGTCTGCCGCGCCATTGAACTGGGCATTGTCCCGGATCAGCCCTGACTGGTGAAGGCCAGGGCGTGCTCAGGTCAATCCGAACGGTTCTGGCGGTTGTCGATCAGGTCATCGACAACGCCGGGATCGGCGAGGGTCGAGGTGTCCCCCAGTTCGGCAAAATCATCGGCGGCAACCTTGCGCAGAATGCGGCGCATGATCTTGCCCGACCGGGTCTTCGGCAGCCCTGGTGCCCATTGCAGCAGATCAGGTGTTGCGATCGGCCCGATCTCCTTGCGGACCCATTGCCGTAGTTCCGCCCGCAGCTCATCGGAAGGGTCTTCACCGGCGTTGAGTGTCACATAGGCGTAGATCCCCTGTCCCTTGATATCATGCGGGTAGCCGACCACTGCCGCCTCAGCGACCTTGGCATGGGCGACGAGCGCGCTTTCCACCTCGGCGGTACCCATGCGGTGACCGGACACATTGATGACATCATCGACACGGCCGGTGATCCAGTAATAGCCGTCTTCATCACGGCGACAGCCATCGCCGGTGAAATAGCGGCCGGGGAAGGTGGTGAAATAGGTCTGGATAAAGCGCTCGTGGTCACCATAGACCGTCCGCATCTGACCCGGCCATGACCGGTCAATACAGAGATTGCCGTCCACTGCACCGTCGAGAATGGTGTTCTCGTTATCGACAAGCACGGGCTTGATCCCGAAAAAGGGCCGGGTGGCTGACCCGGGCTTGGTGGTGGTTGCCCCGGGCAGCGGTGTGATCATGATACCGCCGGTTTCGGTCTGCCACCAGGTATCGACAATCGGGCAGCGGCTGTCACCGACAACCTCATGATACCACATCCAGGCTTCAGGGTTGATCGGCTCACCGACGGAACCGAGCAGCCGCAGTGATGACCGGTCGGTGGCCTTAACCGGACCTTCGCCTTCACGCATCAACGCCCGGATCGCTGTCGGGGCCGTGTAGAAAATGTTGACCTTGTGCTTTTCCACCACCTGCCAGAAACGGCTGGCATCGGGATAGGTCGGTACGCCTTCGAACATCAGTGTGATCGCGCCGTTGGCAAGCGGCCCGTAGAGAATATACGAATGCCCGGTAACCCAGCCGACATCGGCAGT
>JBMHCY010000104.1:0-26704 GCA_049889655.1 Puniceispirillales bacterium (SeqCode) | reverse complement strand
AATGGCAAAGGCGTCGGCCTTTTCGACAGGGCCGTAAAACGGGGTAAAAGACATGGACCCGATACCGATGGGAAAGATGGCGGCGCCATCACGGCCTAGTCTTCGCGGATACTCTTGATGCAACATGAACGATCTCCTGAACTGACCCCCCATGCTATCCCCTGCCCCGGCAAAATCAAGACTGGAGCCCGGCGGCGGTCAGTCGATCAGGCTGTCACCGCGCAGACCGGCACGCTCGAGATGGATCGGCAGTACCCGGCCGTAGAGCTGCTTTGTCCGCTCGGGAGCGCCAACCATCCCCGGTTCGTTGACATAGGAAAAGATCGCCACATAGCGTTTCCGATCTCCCTTCAGCGGCGACACACGGTGCAGCGAATACCGCCCCTTGAACAACTGCAGATCGCCAGGTTCAAGTTCGAGTTTCACCACCTTGTCTGAACAGCCATCCAGCACGTCCCGGACTTCACCAAAATTTTCATGTTCAGCCCGGATCGCCGGCGCATATTCAAAGACACCGCCAGCTTCGGCATTCTGGATCGCCAGGGTGATGGTGAAATTATTGGTATCAAAATGCCAGGGGAACCCTTCGCCCTCCTCCGCCATATTGATGATCACATCAGCCAGCGGATCAGCATAGCGATAGAAGGCATCTTCCTGCAGGCAATCCCGGATGAACGGGTCGAAGGCCGGGAAATCATGGACTGTCCGCAACGGGCCTTCCGGGCGGAAGTGATCAGCAGCGATAACGGCGTTTGACCGGTCATAGAAACGCCGCCGCGGGTCATCTTTCGGCAGGCTCGGATCATCCTTGGTGAAATAGGCATTGGTGCGGTTGAACGATCGGTGTGCATGGGCGGCAACAGCATCAGCCTCGGCCGTGATCCGGCGGATCGCTGTATCGGTCAGAAAGCCCTTGAGCACAGCACAGCCATCCCGGGCAAGGCTGGCACGGACATCGTCGACAATCTGCTGGCGTTGCGGGCTGTCACCTTCAATCGGGTACCGCTCAAGATTGATCAAGTCTCTTGCATCCGTCATCGGTGACCTCCATCGGCATCTCTAAAATCAGAACGCCGAAATGCCATGGCCGTCAAGAAAAAATCAGTTACCGGCCATGGCTGCGGTCATAGGTGGATGGCGTTGCTTCCTGCCAGCCTTCCAGCAAGGCTGCATCAGGGCGGTAAATCTCAACCACCAGCGGATAGCACGCCGCCACATCGGAAGAATGTTCCGATGAACAATCCCCGCCGGGGCAGGCCGAAAGCCCCCCGACAATATCCATCTCGGCAAAAAACTCGATATAGTCGCCAGGCCTCACCGGGCTGGCCTTCATGAAATACTGGTGCGTATCGAGGGTAAAACCGGTGCACATGAAGACATTCATCACATCATGGACAAGCGGCTCACCGGCGTGCAGATCAACCTTGAAATGATCGGCAAAGGCCCGGGTCAGGTTGGAATGGCAGCAGTGGTGATAATCCTGGCCGCTCAGCAGTTTTGCGGTATAGGGGTCACAGCGTGAGCCGATCACATCATGGACCGAGCCGCCATCAGCATCCCAGCCATACCAGTCGAGCGTATCATGGGTGATCGTCACCATCGGCCGCAGATACGGGAAACTCGACCACATCCGGTCACCGGTGGAAAGATGGGTGCCATGCAGGGCGCGGGTCTTACCGGAATAGAATTTCTCGTCAGAATTGCCGCTGGCCCAGATATTGAAATCACCAACCTGCGGGCCTTCATGGCTGACAATGCGGAAGAAATGCCCCTTCGGGACATCAAAACAGCGGGCCTCACGCGGCGGAATGACCACTGTCTTGATCTTCTCCATGGTTTGCCGCGCCTCACGATAGAGCGCCAGGGGTGGTTCCGGCAGGGTTTCGGGGCTGTAACAGATAACCGGCCGGGCTGCTTTGCGGGCTTCGGCATCAGACGGGGCGGTGGTTTCAGGGGTGTATTTCATTCTTGACCTCATGCATGGAAGAACCACCAGCATGGCAAATCAGCCCGGGCTTTTCAACGCTGGAAAGCGGGGGTCCATTGACATCCCCGCCCCGCGGGTGCGAGGCTTGGTCATGGCTGATCATCCCCGCAATATCCTGATCCTGATGAGTGATGAGCACCGCCGCGATGCCATGGGCTGCGCCGGTCATCCGATTGTCAAAACCCCGCATCTCGACAGGCTTGCCGCCGGGGGAACGCGCTTTACCCGGGCCTATACCGCCTCGCCCATGTGCGTACCGACACGGGCGGCTCTGGCCTGCGGAACCTATGTTCACCAGAACCGGTTCTGGGACAGCGCCACCGCCTATGATGGCAGCATTCCTTCTTGGATGCACCTGATGCGGGATGCCGGCTACACCACCACCTCGATCGGCAAACTGCATTTCAAATCCGGCCGCATCGACAACGGGTTTTCCGAGGAAATCCTGCCGATGCACATTGTCGGAGAACAGGGGTGGCTGGTGGGTCTGCTGCGGGACAACCCGCCCGATTATGACGGTGCCAGCGAGCTGGCGGAACAGGTTGGCCGCGGCAACAGCAGCTATACTGATTATGATCGGGCGATCACCGATGCTGCCGAAAAATGGCTCACAGACCCGCAACGCCGGAAGCACCCTTTTGCCGGGTTCATCTCGCTGGTCAGCCCCCATTATCCGCTGATCGCCCCAGCGGAGTATTATGATCTCTATGATCCGGCACAGATGCCCCTGCCCGAAGGCGGCATTCCCGATCATGCCGAAATCCGCGCACTGGCCGGGTTTTTTGATTATCACAATCATTTCACCGAAGAGACGATGCGGGAAGCCATCGCTGCCTATTACGGGCTGGTGAGTTTTCTCGACAACTGTATTGGCCGGATCATGGCCGCACTAGAGGCGGCGGGCCTCACCGAGGATACGCTTGTCATCTACACTTCCGACCACGGGGAATTGCTGGGCGAACACGGGATGTGGACAAAACAGGTCATGTACGAGGCTTCCGCCGGTATCCCGCTAATCCTCAATGGGCCGGGCATTCCGCAGGGGCACGAAACCGCCAGTGGCGCGCATTTCCTCGATATTGCCAGCACCGCCATCAGTCTTGGCGGCATCGACCAGCCCGACCATTGGCCGGGGACAGATCTCATGGTCCTCGCCAATGCAGATGAAGACCGCAGCCGGACCCTGTTTTCGGAATACCACGATGGCGGTTCAACCACCGGCACTTTCATGGTGGCATGGGATGGCTGGAAACTGATCTGGTATGCCGGGCGGCAGCCGCAACTGTTCAACCTTGATGAAGACCCCGATGAAACCCGTGACCGGGCAGCGGACCCGGCCGCTGCCGAAGTCCTGGCTGAAGGCCGTCGGCGGCTGCTTGCCATCTGCAACCCGGATGAGGTTTCCGCCCTTGCCTTTGCCGATCAGCGGGCGCTGATCGAGGCTGTCGGCGGTGAAGAAGCCTGCCGCAATGCCTTTGTCTTCAACGCCACGCCGACACCGGTCGAGCAGGCGGCCATGGAAAGTGAAAAGGAAATCTAGCGTCGGACGAGCACGATCACCCGGGCCCGGAGCCCGATCTTCGGCATATGCTCACCGTGTTCGTCGAACAGGCATTCAGCACGGCCATCCGCGATGACACGATCGACAGTACCCGGGTAATCAGGGTCTTCCAGCGTATGATCGTTGAGCGAGAAGACCAGCAGGCCGCCGGGATCAAGTTTTTCCAGAACAGCCTCTATTGTCGAGGCCGGGGCATGGCCTGTCGCGATCACCCCCATGGCGGTGATATGACGATACTGCCCGCGGGGGAAATCGAACGGATTGTCCATCTCGACGAGCATCAGGTCCCGATAGATCCCGGGGCGGGACCGTGCCTTTTCGAGCATGGCGGCGTTGACCTCGCTCCCCGTCAGATTGGTGAACCCGGCATCTTTCAGCGCAAGCCCGGAAATACCGGTGCCGCAGCCGATATCAAGCACCGGCACATCAGGATCAGATTCAAGGGAACGTAAAGCGGTCGCACAGCGTTGAGGGGTTATGTATCCATGCGACAGGACGGTATCGTCGTATTCTTCCGCCCAGTCATCATAGACAGCCATGACTTCATTAGAAGTCTGGCTTTTGTAGACCCGTTTGAAGTAAGGGTTATCCCCCATGAAAACCCCATATCAACACGATACGAAAGTTACTATGGCATGAAAAAACGGTCTTGGCTAGACACTCAGATAACGAGATTGCAGGGCAGTATCATCGAGCAAGTCCTGGGGGGCACCATGCCAGACCGTGACACCCTTTTCGATGATCACAAAACGGTCAGCAAGACGCGCCAGCGCCTCGAGCGTCTTGTCGATGATCAGGATCGCCTGACCTTCGGCCCGGATGGTATCAAGACAGGACCAGATCGTCTCGCGGATGATCGGGGCGAGCCCTTCGGTGGCTTCGTCAAGGATCAGCAGCCGCGGGTTTGTCATCAGCGCCCGACCAATCGCCAGCATCTGCTGCTCTCCCCCTGAAAGATGGTTGCCGCCATGGCCGAGCCGTTCTTCCAGCCGGGGGAAAAGAGCCAGCACCTTTTCCAGCGTCCAGCCCTGGCCATCCTCAGCGGGGCGGAAAAACGTTTCCAGATTCTCGCGGACAGTCAGCGACGGGAAAATCTGCCGCCCTTCAGGCACAAGGCCGATACCGCCCCGGGCAATGGCGTGATCCGAGGCCGGGCCCGGGCGGCCGAAACGGCTTATATAACCCGAGGTGACCGGCAGCTGCCCCATGATCACCTTGACAGTCGTTGTCTTGCCCATGCCGTTGCGGCCCAGAAGAGCAACGCATTCACCCGGGCCGATCTCAAGATCAACGCCAAACAGAACCGGTGTCAGCCCATAGGAAGCCGTGATCTTTTGCAGGGCCAGCACGGTCATGATGAAGCCCCCAGATAGGCTGCCTGGACAGCCTCGTTGCGGCTGATCGCTGCCGGGGTGTCACTGGCGATCACCTCACCTTCGACCAGTACCGTGATCCGGTCGGCCAGCCTGAACACCGCATCCATATCGTGTTCGATCAGCAGCACGCCGCAATGCGCGCGCAAACCGGCGATCACCGATGTCATGCGGGCGCTTTCTTCGACCCCGGCACCGGCCATGGGTTCATCAAGCAGGATCAATGCCGGTTCCATGAGCATGGCCAGTGCCAGTTCGAGCAACCGGCGTTCTCCGTGCGAGAGGCTGGCGACAGCGGTTTCAAGACGATCACCGAGGCCGATCTCCCGCAGCATGGTCTCGGCCTCTTCCCTGATCGCCGGATCATCAAAGGCCGGGGCAAAAAACCGGAACGCCTGCCCCTCTCGGGCAAAGACCGTGATCATGGCATTCTCGATGACGCTGAAGGTCATCAGCACTGAGGTGATCTGGAAAGACCGGGCGATCCCGCGCCGCACCCTTTCGGTCACCGGCAGCGCCGTGATGTCATCGCCATTCAGGAAAATTGTTCCCTGATCCGGCTTGAGACTGCCGTAAATCTGGCTCACCAGGCTTGTCTTACCAGCACCATTGGGGCCAATGAGGGCGTGGATTTCACCCTTCCTGACTGTCAGGTCAACCCTGTCCGTGACCTTGAGGGCACCAAAGGATTTTTCAAGACCGGTGACACTGAGCACGGGCATCATGGCGTGCCTCCCGCCTTGCCCAGCAACCGGCGAAACTTTACCGCCATGCCGAGCACTCCGCCCGGGGCAAAGAGCACAACCATGATCAGCAGCGGACCGAAGACGATCATCCAGTTATCAGCATAGGCCGGGGCAACAGCGTGCATGATTTCCGGCAGAATCTCCTCAAGCAGCAGAAACACGACAGCCCCCACCAGCGGGCCGGGCAGCCGGGCCATGCCACCGAGAACGATAATGATCAGCAACTCACCGGAACGCGACCAGTGCATGACATCCGGTGAGACAAATTCCTGCCAGTTCGCGAACATCACCCCGGCCATGGCCCCGATCATCGCCGAGATCACAAACGCCAGGGCCCGGAAGCGCAGCAGCGGCAGCCCCATGGCCTCAACCCGGGCCGGGTTGTCCTTGATCGCCTGCAAGACTGTCCCGAAACGCGATCGGGTCAGCAGCATCAGCAGAACAGAGGCCAGCAGCATCACCCCCCAGGTCAGGTAATAGAGCGTTGCCCCGTCATAGATATCGAAGGGAGGGAATTCAGCCCGGTCAATGACAACACCATCATCACCGCCAAAGGTTTCCAGCCCGACAAAGAAAAAGAACATCATCTGGGCAAAGGCGAGCGTGATCATGATAAAATAGAGCCCGGTTGTCCGCAGCGAGAGCAGGCCGATCACCATTCCCAGCACCCCGGTCACCGCCAGCGCAATCATCAGATGCAGCCAGCCATTATCGACGCCGCTGGACTGGGCAATGACAACACTATAAGCCCCGACCCCGAGCCAGGCTGCATGACCGAAAGAAACCATGCCGCCGAAACCGAGGATCAGGTTGAGCCCGAGCGCCGCCGTCGCCAGCACCATAATGCGGATGGCGACATCATCCCAGAACGGCTGATCGACAATCTGCGTGAAAAACGGAAACAGGCCAAAGCCGGCCAGCAGCAGCCAGAACAGCCTGTTTTCGGCAACCAATCCTGCAACAGCCCGGCTCATTTTGCCCCCCCTTGCGGGAACAGCCCCTGCGGTTTCAAAACAAGCACAACCGACATCAGAATATAGACGGACATCGAGGCGAGCGCAGGCCCGGCGCCATCAGCAGTGGCCTGATCCATGAACAGACGCAACAGATAGGGCAGCAGCACCCGCCCGGTTGTATCGACAAGCCCCACCATGATGGCCGCGACAAACGCCCCCTGAATGGAACCGATCCCGCCGATGATGATCACCACCAGCGACAGGATCAGCAACGGCTCACCCATGCCGCTTTCGACCACTGTCAACGGCCCGAGCATCATCCCTGCCAGTCCGGCGAGACAAGCCCCGATGGCAAAGACAAACCGCTGCAGCATCCCGATATTGACCCCGAGTGCCGCCGTCATCGCGCGGTTATCCGCCCCGGCACGCACCATCGCCCCGAGCCGGGTATGACGGACAAGCCCGTAGATCAGCACCGCCACCGCAAGACCGACACCGATCAGCACCAGCCGGAACAGCGGATACGGCACATCGGGCAGGATCATCACGAAGCCGGAAAGCGACGGCGGCAGCGTCGAATAGAGCGCCGCCGGGCCGAAACCGATGCGCATCAGTTCGTTGAAAAACAGGATCATCCCGAAGGTCGCCAGCACCTGTTCCATGTGATCGCGATGGTAAAGATGGCGAATGACGAGATATTCGAGCAGCAACCCCACCAGAAAGGTCAGCGGGATGGCGAGCAGCACCCCCAGATAGAAATTCCCCGTCACCGAGGCCAGCCAGGTTGCCAGATAGGCCCCGATCATGACTTGTGATCCATGGGCGAGGAAGACGAAATCCATGATGCCGAGGATGAGCGTCAGCCCCGCCGCAATCAGAAACAGCACAACCCCGGCCTGAAGACCGTTGAATATCTGTTCGAGAAGCAGGGTCAGTGTCATGGCCGCGGTCTCTTGGCGTCCGATGAAAAAGCCGGAGGTTGGTCAACCCCCGGCTTCAATTCATGTGGGCACGATCAGAAGCTGCATTGATCTGCGTAGGAATCACCGTGGTCTTCAAAGACCGTATCGATGATGCGGGTGGTGTGCACACCATCGGCATCTTCGACAACCTCACGCAGATAAACGTTCTGGATCGGGAAATGGTTGCTGTTCATCTTCAACGGCCCGCGGGTGGTGGGAATGCCGCCCTTGGCCAGAACAGCCCTCATGGCCTCAGCATCGGTGCTGCCGGATTCTGCGATCGCGTAATCGATCGCCATCATGGTGTCATAGGCCTGGGCAGCATAGAAAGACGGGTATGCCCCGAAACGGGCCTTGTAATCCGCAACGAACTTCGCGTTCATCGGATTGTCGAGGTCCGGTGACCAGGTCTGGGTCGAGATCGTGCCGATGGCCGAGGCCTGAATTGCAGGCAGTGTCACCGCATCGACAGAGAACACCGAATACAGCGTGCTGACCTGATTCATCCCCGCCTGGTTCCACTGCTTGATGAAGTTGACCCCCATGCCGCCGGGCTGGAAGATGAAGGTGGCCTCAGGGTTGGCTGCCCGCACCGCGGAAAGTTCGGCCTGGAAATCGGACTGGCCGAGTTTGGTATAGACCTCAGCGGTGATCTTGCCTTTGAAATAACGCTTGAACCCGGCGATCATATCCTTGCCCGCCTGGTAGTTCGGGGCGAGGGTGTAAACTTCCTTGACCCCGGCTTCCTGCATATATTTGCCCATGGCTTCGGGGGTCTGGTCGTTCTGCCAGGAAAGCGAGAAGAAATTCGGATGACAGCCTTCGCCGGCAACAGTCGACGGCCCGGCATTGGCGCTGATCAGCAGCGTATCCGACCGCGTGACCTGCTTATGGATCGCCTGCAGCAGGTTCGACCAGATGACACCGGCAACAACATCGACCCTGTCCTTTTTGAGCAGACGGTTGGTCAGTTGCTTGGCGACATCGGGCTTGCGCTGGTCATCGACGATGATGACTTCTGCCTCACGGCCACCGAGTTTGCCATCGAGATGGTCCATGGCGATCTCGACGGCATTTTTCATATGCGCGCCTGTCGCCCCGGCTCCACCCGAAAGGGTTGTCAGAAAACCGACTTTGACCGTATCTGCAAGGGCCATCCCCGGCAGGGCAAAAAATCCGACCAAAAGAGCAAGGATTGTTTTCTTCATAACGCTCACCTTCCCGTTGAATAACGTTGAGGTCACTATAATGACCATCTTTGCAAGGGGGTACCCTCTTTTTCTATTTTCTTGACCATTTGCTGCCGATGCGTCCATGGTGAGAAAAATTTCCTCTTTATTTATGCCATGCTGAAACATGATATCGACCCCCCGCAATTCGGAGATATGCGCCGCCTCGCCGATGATCTCTACTGGCTGCGGTTTGATCTGCCTTTCCGGCTGAATCACATCAATCTCTATGTTCTCGATTGCGCCGATGGCTGGACGGTCATCGATTGCGGGGTCAATGACGCGGCCACCGCCAGCCACTGGCAGGCCCTGCTCGAAGGGCCGCTGGCCGGTCAGCCGGTGCGGCGGATCATCGTCAGCCACAACCACGTTGACCATATCGGCTATGCTGCACCACTGGCGGCGATCACCGGGGCCGAGATCATCATGGGCGAGGCGGAATACGACCGCACCAACAGAATGCTGGCGATGGCCGGTCCGGCTTTCGGGGCTGCCCTCGAGGCTGCCTATCGCCGCTACGGGATGGATGAGGACGCCCTTGCCATGGCCCGCGAAGATCACGATCGCTACAGCCGGTTTGTCGCCCCCCTGCCGGAAGTCAACCTGATCGAAGCCGGGGCGGTGATCGAAAGCAGGAACGGTGTCTGGGAGATCCGCATCGATCACGGTCACAGCATCGGCCAGCTCGGCTTTACCGACCACGGCCGCGGGCTCTATATCGCGGTGGATTTCCTGCTGCCGCGAATCTCTCCGAATATCTCTGCGGATTTCGAAACCCCCGAGGTGGATAAACTCGGCCCCTATCTCGAGTATCTGAAGGCGATGACGCAGCTTGATCCGGCGATGCTCATCCTGCCGGGGCATGACTGGCCGTTCTCAAAGGGCAATGAACGGGCGGCGGCACTGATCGACCACCACCAGCAGCGGCTCGATGCCCTGATGGCGGCGGCAGCCAAGGCCCCGCTGACCACCGCTGATGCCATGCAGGTGTTGTTTGATCGGGTTTTCGGGGCGCATGAGATTTTCTTTGCCTCAGGCGAGGCCCGCGCCCATCTCGGTCACCTGGTCAGCAGCGGCCGGATGGACACTTTCTTCGATAACGGGATCGAGAATTTCCGCCTCACCTAGTCTTTACCCCCTGGCCTTTACCCTTGGCCTTCGCGTTTGGCCCTGGCTGTCTTCTTCGCGGCATCGAACGCCGCCTTTTTGGCGGTGATTTCCTCGGCGCTGAGGCGTGCCGGGTTCGAATAACTCTCTTTCCAGTGCGGGTCACCGGGCCAGACCAGCGGCGAGACCACGGTATGGCGCGGGGCGGCGGCCTCTTCCAGTGCTGTCAGTGCCAGGGCCATCACCTGCCGCTGGGAGTCTTGATCATGCGGGCAACCGGCACTGTTGCCCAGCGGCAGATCACTGAACACAAACCGTGGCACCCCTGCTTCTTCGACAATATCCCGGGCACAACCCATGATCACTGTCATGATCCCTGCCGCCTCGAGATGCCGGGCTGCCAGTGCCACCGACTGATGGCAGACCGGGCAGTTGGGCACCAGCACCACCGCATCAACAGCGTGGTGCTGCAGCCGCTGCAGCAAATCCGGGCAATCGGTTTCCATCGTCACCCGTTGCGAGCGGTTTGTCGGCAAGCCGAAAAACACCTCGGCCAGGCTTCCGATACGGCCGCTTTGCTGAGCCTCCTGCATCACCTCAAGGGGGAAATAGCTGGCCCTGTCTTCAGCCGTGGTGTGATCACGGTCATAGGCGATATGCGAAATCCGCAAATCCGGGGCAGGGTCAAGCGGGGCTTCATAGACCTGATAAAACTTGGCATCGGCGTTATAGGCCGCCCCGGGGCCCTGATCCCCCTTGCCGGGCTGGAACAGTGCTGCCGTGGTGACAATTGCCAGCGTCAGGTCGGCGAGCGGGGCTTGCGGCGGTGTGAACGGCACATCATCGAACTGCGCCCAGCGATAGGGGTTGTCATAGCCCAGGGCCAGGTAATAGGCCCGGGTGCGGTCAATATAGGCGATCGGTTCTGAAGACATCGAAGCGGCTGCTCATCATTGCTCGGCAAATGTCCGGAGCGCGGCAATAAGGTTTTTGTCCCGGAGAGCCGAGAGTTCATCAAAACTGCGCCCGGCTTCCTCAGCGGCCAGCCCTTCGGCCAGTTGCCTGACGACATCAGGGTCGAGCCGCGGCTCGCCAAGGCTGTCCCACCAGCGGTGGAAACTGTCGGCATAGCGGTTGCAGAATTCTTCCATGCCGCCGCCGCCACTGGCCAGCCCGAACAGCATATGCGGGCCCATCACTGACCAGCGCAATCCCGGGCCGGCTGTCACCGCCTTGTCGACATCCTCGACAGACGCGACGCCCTCTGCCACAAGATGGATCGCCTCACGCCAGAGCGCCGCCTGCAACCTGTTGCCGACATGGGCCGGGACTTCCTTCATCACCCGGATCGTGACCTTGCCGCAGGATTCATAAAAAGCGGCAGCACGGTCGAGGGCGTCGGGATCGGTGCGGTCATTGCCCAGCAGTTCCACCAGCGGGATCAGATGCGGCGGGTTGAACGGATGGCCGAGCAGAAACCGTGACGGGTCTTTCCAGCCGGCCTGCATATCCTTGATCAGTAGCCCCGATGCGCTCGTCGCCAGCACAGCCTCGCGGCCGAGATACGGTTCGATCCGCTGATACATCTCAATCTTGATCGGCAGCCGTTCCGGCACGCTTTCCTGAATGAAAACAGCCCCTTCCACCGCTGCTTCGGGGCTGTCGACAAACCGGATCGCCCCGGGGTCGGCACCCTCGACCATCAGGCCAATGGCTTCAAGTTGCGGCCAGGCCCGGGTGATAAAAGCTTCAGTCTGGGCGGCGCTGTCCGGGCCCGGATCATAGGCGGTGACATGATGCCCCCGGGCTAAAAAGAGTGAAGCCCAACTGGCCCCGATAACGCCGGTCCCCAGAAGACCGATTGGCAAAGAAGCATCATTATTCATCAGAACATCAACCCGCTTGTCGTTAAGAAATCAGAAAAGCCCGGGGCGGACCGGCGAGGCCGCCACGAGACCGCCATCAACGGTGATTGTCTGGCCGGTGACGAAAGCGGCATCATCCGACGCCAGCCAGACCGCCGCCCGGGCGATATCATCAGGCTCACCGAAGCGACCGACCGCATGGCGTGCCAGCGCATCGGTTTCGGCCCGCTTGGGATCATCCGCCATGGCAAAGGCGGCATCGGCCATACCGGTCATAATCCAGCCAGGGCAGATCGCATTGCAGCGGATCCCCTCAGCCCCGTGATCAACAGCAATCGACCGTGTCAGCCCGTGGATAAAGGCCTTGGAGGCATTGTAAAGCGCCATTGACGGGTCGGCGTGATGGCCACTGATCGACCCGATATTGACGATGCTGCCGCCACCATCAGCAGCCATCACCGGGATCAGCCCGCGGCACAGCATGAACGGAGCCCGGGCATTGATCCCGATCACATTATCCCAGTCTTCATCGCTGCTCTCGGTGACTGTCTTTTCAACCTGGATACCGGCATTGTTGACCAGCACATCAAGCCCGCCGAGGCTTTCCTGCACCCGGCCGATGATCGCCTCGACAGCATCCCTGCGGCTGACATCGGCGGTGATCCAGGCTGCGCCCCGGGGCAGATCATCAGGTTCCACCCCCCGGCCACAGGCCAGAACCTGCGCCCCTTCGGCAACCATGGCGGCGACAACGGCAGCACCGATCCCCCTGCTGCCGCCGGTTACCAGCGCCCTTTTCCCTGCAAGCCTCGCCATGATCAGTGGCTGATCATGACGTGCCGCGGGACAGTGTAATCTTCAAGCGCATAGATCGACATATCCTTGCCGTAACCTGAAGATTTCATGCCGCCATGGGGCATTTCCGACACCCCGACAAGGTGAGTGTTCACCCAGGTGATCCCGTAACGCAGACGGGAGACAGTCTGCATCGCCTTGCCTACATCTTTTGTCCAGACAGAAGCCGACAGCCCGTAGCGGGTGTCATTGGCCCAGGCAATGGCATCATCGACCGAGGAAAAGCGGCTGGCTGTCACCACAGGGCCAAAGATCTCCTCCTTGATGACGCGGTCATCCTGGGTGGTGTTGGCGATCAGCGTCGGCTCGAAGAAAAAGCCGTTGCCGGAACCGGTCGACCCGCCGGTGACAATCTCAAGATGCTTGCTCGCCTTCACCTCATCAACCATGCCGGTGACACGGGCAAACTGATCAGCGGTGATGATCGGCCCCATTTCGACATCGGCTTCATCGGGCTGGCCTGTCTTGATTGAGGCGATCGCCAAGGCAAAATCAGCGACGAAATTATCATAGATGCGATCCGCCACATAATAACGGCAGGGCTGGGTGCAATCCTGACCGGCATTGTAGAAGGAAAACGCCCGCAGGTTCTCAATCACGCTTTCGACATCCGCGTCATCATAAATGATCACCGGTGCCTTGCCACCCAGTTCGAGATGCGTGTTCTTGATCGTTTTCGAGGCCACTTCAAGCACCCGCGACGCGGTGCGGATCGATCCGGTGAGGGAGATGAACTCAACCCCGTCATGGCTGATCAGCGCATCGCCCGTTGTCTGGCCGCGGCCGGAGATGACATTGACAACACCGGCCGGATAAACATCGGCCAGCATCCTGATCAGTTTCAGCGAGGTCAGCGGCGTGATCTCTGAGGGTTTGAGGGTCATGGTGCAGCCCGTGGCCAGAGCCGGGGCCAGTTTCCATGCCGCCATCATCAGCGGATAGTTCCAGGGGGAGATGCTCGCCACAACACCCACCGGATCACGGCGGATCATTGAGGTGAAGCCTTCCATGTATTCCCCGGCAGCGATCCCGCTCATGCAGCGGACAGCCCCCGCCATGTAGCGGAAGATATCAACACAGGCACCCATTTCTTCGCGGGCAGCCTCAATCGGCTTGCCTGTATCAAGGGATTCGAGCGCGGCAAAGGCATCCTGTTCGGCCTCCATGCGGTTGGCCAGCTCATAGAGCAAACCGGCACGATCCCCCGGGGTCCGGGCGGCAAAGGCGGCAAAGGCTTCGTGGTTGCCCCGCACCGCCGCATCGACCTGTTCTGCTGTCGCCTCCTTGACGCCGGTGATCTCAGCACCGGTGGCAGGATTGATGACGGCGACGGCTTCACCATCACCATCAACGATTTCACCGTTAATAAGCAGTTTTGTATCCATCTGTTCCTCCCTTGGTCAGGGGCCGGTCTGGTGCCGGCCTAAAATTGTGTCTGGTCGCCGCCCTTGAGCGCCAGTCTTTCGCGGGCTTCATCGGGTGTCGCCACGGTCAGCGACAGGTCTTCGACAATGCGGCGGATCTTGGCCACCTGATCGGCATTGCTGGCAGCGAGCTCGCCCTTGCCGATATAGAGCGAATCTTCCAGCCCGACGCGGACATTGCCCCCCAGCATTGCCGCTGCGGTACAGAAATTCATTTGATGCCGCCCTGCGGCCAGCACCGACCATTCATAATCATCGCCAAAGAGCCGGTTGGCAACATTGTGCATATGGTTGAGGTTATCGAGATCAGCCCCCGCCCCGCCGAGAATACCATAGATCATCTGAATGAAGAACGGCGGCTTGATCAGCCCGCGATCGACAAAATGCGCGACATTGTAGAGATGGCCGAGATCATAGCATTCCATTTCAAACCGCGTGCCGTGCTCTTCACCAAGGGTTTTCAGAACCCGTTCGATATCGGCAAAGGTGTTACGGAAGATGAAATCCCTGGTCATCTCGAGGAACGGTTTTTCCCAATCGAACTGCCAGTCCGAAAACTTGTCGGCGGCAGGGAAGATGCCGAAATTCATTGAGCCCATGTTGAGCGAGGCCATTTCCGGGCTGGCGGTGGTGGCCGCCGCAATTCTCTCTTCGAGCGTCATGCCGAGCCCGCCGCCGGTGGAAATGTTGACGACGGCGTTGCAGCGCTGCTTGATGATCGGCAGAAACTGCATGAAAGTATCGGGGTCGCTCACCGGCTTGCCGGTCTCGGGATCGCGGGCATGGAGATGAATGATCGATGCCCCGGCCTCGGCCGCAGCGATCGCTTCATCGGCAATTTGATGCGGGGTGATGGGCAGATGCGGTGACATGGTGGGGGTGTGAATACCGCCGGTAACCGCGCAGGTGATGATAACGTTCTTGGCCATGGTTGCTCCCCCCTTGCCGTCAGAGTTTCATCTGCTGGACCTGGGCTGTCAGCCCGCCATCAAGAACCCATAACTGCCCCGAAGCATAGCGGGCTTCATCCCCGGCCAGCCAGTTGACCAGCCCCGCCACATCATCCGGGGTCCCGTAGCGGCGCATCGGGTGAACATCGCGGATCGCCTGTTCAAGCGTCTCGACATTACCGCTGTCACCGAAAAACGATTGCAGCATCGGGGTATCGATATAGCCGGGACAGACAGCGTTGACGCGGATATTTTCCGGCCCGTAATCACAGGCCATGGCCTTGGTCAGCGCATGCACCGCGCCTTTGGTCGCGCAATAGGCGGCCAGCCCGGGATCAGCGATAAACCCGTCATAGGACCCGAAATTGATGATCGATCCGCTACCGGCCTTGCGCATCAGCGGCAGGGCGTGCTTCGAGGTCAGGAACATCCCTGTCACATTGATGGCAAAGATGCGGTTCCATTCCTCAAGCGAGGTTTCCTCAATGGTTTTTTCGATCTCGATCCCGGCAGCATTGACCAGAATATCGATCCGGCCGTGGCTTTCATCGCAGGCTTTCATTGCCGCCAGAACCGATTCTTCCGATGTCACATCGGTGGTGATGGTCTCAAAGCCGGCACCTTCTGGCGGCGGGGCAAGATCAAGGGCGATCACGGCAGCCCCTTCCTTCATCAGCCGCGCACAGATGGCCTGGCCAATACCGCCTGTCCCGCCGGTGACAACGGCCACACGCCCCGATAGTGGTTGTCGGTCTGTCATGATGTCACCGCCGCTTTGTAATGTTTCAGCACAAGAGAATGGAAATGGTGGACAGCGTGCTCGCTCATCCCGGAACCATCAGGGTCAATCATATACCGCCCCTGGGTATAGGCCGGGGTCTGCATCCCCCGCTGAACGCTCTCCACAAGGCCGATATCCTCAGGCTGAAGCGTGTGATCGATGAAATCGATGGCTTCCTGTTCAGACTCGTTGATCTCAGCGGTTTCAAAGAAGAAATCAAACTCTTCATAGGTTTCTTCAGGCCCCAGCGGGATGAACCGCCAGACCATGAAATTGCCGCGCCCGGGATAGCGCATCAGTGTCGTGTTCGGCCATAGATACCAGACTGCGTGATCGGTGACAGTCGCCCCTTCAGTGGCATAGGCCTTGTTCTGGGAAAGCCCGGCCTTGGCCATATGGGCCGAATAGATATCGTGGCAAGTGACCTTGTAACTGTCCATATCCACAAGCGTGCAGAAATCCTGATGTGCCACCGGGCAGTGATAACATTCGAGGAAATTGTCGACGACAGATTTCCAGTTCGCCTTGATCGTGTAGGTCAGGCGGTGGGCAAAGGTCAGGTTCGCCAGATCAGGGGCATAGGACATGATCTCATCGGCGAGCCCCTGGCTTTGTTCGGCAAGTGGCGCAGCGGCAGGGTCGAGATTGACAAAAACGAAATGACAGAACACCTCAACCCGGACTTCATCAAGGCAGAAATCGGCACTGTCAAAGTTTTCGATGAAGCGTGATTGCCGGGCTTCGAGAAAACGGCCATCGAGATCATACGACCAGGCGTGATACGGGCAGATGATGCGCTTGGTGTTGCCATGTCCGGAAAGCAGTTCATGGCCCCGATGCTTGCAGACATTATAGAAAGCCTTGAGGCTGCCATCCTTCTGGCGACAGGCGATGATCGACTGACCGCCGACAGATGCCGCCATATAATCCCCGGGCTTGGCCAATTGTTCCTCATGGCAGAGATACTGCCACGATCGGCGAAAGATATGCCGCTGGTCTATATCGAACCACGCCGGGTTGATATAGGCTTCTTTGTGGAGTGATTTTGCCCGTGCGGGATTGTCATCCCATCCGGCGGATATTCGGGCAACCTCATGGGCTAGATCATTCATGGCTCGATCCTCATTGCGGTGACCTCATGAATTACTATGGGGGGATGCAGGCCTCTTGCATATGATAATTTTCGACATTACCATAGTAAAATTCGACACAATCAACGCCGGTTTCATCCTCTGATGGGTGCCCCATGACTGCTGAACCACGCCTCGCCCGGCGGAACATCGCCGTTCTGACCTTGCCGAATTTCAACATGATGGCGACGACGGGTTTTCTCGACCCGTTCCGGGCCGCCAACTACCTCAGCCGTGATTATCGTTATGACTGGGTTTTCATCGGCTTGCAGGGCGGCACAGTGACGGCCAGCAACGGCATGGCGATTTCCGGAACACTGGCGCTTGAAAGTTTTTCCCGGTCGGTCGATCTGGTGGTGATCAGTGCCAGCTGGACCCCGGAGGATTTTGCCTCACCGCGGCTGCTTTCCTGGCTGCGCTGGCAGGAACGGCAGGGCGCGATGATCGGCGGTATTGATACCGGGGCGTTCATCATGGGCTATGGCGGGTTGCTGGATGGCCATGCCGCCGCCCTGCATTTTGAACATCATGCCTCTTTTGAGGAAATCTTTCCCGATGCAATGCTCAGCCCGTCGCCCTACAGCATTGACCGCCGCCGCTTCAGCAGTGCCGGGGGAACCGCCGCCACCGATCTGGGGCTTGCCCTGCTGAGCCAGCTGGACCAGCCGTCACTGGCCCGCGATGCGGCGGAATATCTTTATCACCGGAGCCGCATCCCGCAGGATCAGCAGAACCCGCCGATCGACCACACGAGACTGCCGAAAAAACTCCATGACGTTATCCGTCAGATGGAAGAAAACCGCGAAAATGTGCTGGCGATTGAGGCCTTTGCCGCCCGGGTGCGGCTTTCCCAACGGCAGCTGGAACGCCTGTTCAAGAAACATTTGCAGACGACGCCTGTCCGCTATTATCTGCATCTGCGGCTCGATTACGCCCGCCGCATGGTGACACAAACCAGTATGCCGATGATCGAGATTGCCGTTGCCTGCGGGTTCACCTCACAGGAACATTTTTCGCGCAGTTACCGCAACCTTTTCGGGATCGCACCATCAGCCGACCGGCAGGTTTCACGCGTGCCGTTCCAGTTGCGGGGAAGTTCAGGTTATGTCGAATAAATTCATAAAATGTCGTAAATAGTCATGTTATAACGGCGGAATATACTTCACAATCATAAAGAGAAGACTATGAGAAAGTCTCGCAAAATGGGAGGAAAACCATGACCTTTAAATCAATCATCGCCGCTGCCGTTGCACTGCCAATGCTGGCGACCAATGCCCTGGCCCTTGATATGGGTGCCAGTGACAAGACCATCAAACTTGCCATCAACGAATGGACAGGCCAGCACCTGACCACCCGCGTTGCCGGGGCTGTGCTTGAACGTGCCGGTTATTCGGTCGAATATGTGACCGCCGGTTACACCCCGCAGTTCATTGCCATCGGTGACGGCGAATTGCACGCCACACTGGAAATCTGGACCTCGAACCTGCCCGGCCAGTATGCTGACATCGAAGCCTCGGGCAAGATCAAGGATATCGGTGACCTGGGCCTGAATGCCCGTGAAGGTGTTCTCTACCCCGTTCACATGAAGGAAATGTGCCCCGGGCTGCCTGACTGGGAAGCGCTCAACGAATGTGCCGCAAAGTTCGCCACCGTTGATACCCTGCCGCAGGGCCGTTTGCTTGATTACCCGGCAGACTGGGGTTCCCCCGGCAAGGACAGGCTCGAAGCCATGGGGATGAATTTCGCTGCGATTCCTGCTGGTTCCGAGGGCGCGCTCATCACCGAACTGGAAGCGTCGATCAAGAAGAAGTCTCCACTGCTGATGACCTTCTGGCAGCCGCATTGGGCACTTTCCGAATATGAGACCGAATGGGTCGCCCTGCCGGCCGGTGATGATGCCTGCTACAACGATGCCTCTTGGGGGGTTAACCCGGACGCCACCGGGGATTGTGATTTCTCCCCGACACGGATCTTCAAGGTTGTCTGGTCCGGTTTTGACAGCACCTGGCCGATGGCTGGTGAAATCCTCAAAAACTATTCCATGGATGCCAATGATCAGCAGCTGATGATGGCCGCTGTCGACAGCCGTGGTGAGGATATCAACAAGGTCGTGGACGAATGGATCAATGCCAACAGCGCTGCTGTTGACAGCCTGATCGCTGCCGCCAAGGCCAAGTAACCCTGCCTTAAACCTGACGCGGCGGATGGGGGATTCTTCCTTGTCCGCCGCCGGTTTCGCTGCGTATGCCTTCTTCTCTCCGCAAACAACGCCGACGCGAGGTTAAACTCACTTGTGAAAACCTCTGGAAGGTGTTTGGCCCCCAGGCTGACCGCCTGACCAAGGATCAGGTGATCGCGGATATGCCGCCTGCGGAACGTCGCCAGGCGCTCGAAGGGGCGGGGCAGATCGTTGCTGTTGAGGATGTCTCCTTTTCTGTTCACACCGGTGAACTTTTTGTCATCATGGGGCTTTCGGGCTCCGGCAAATCAACCGTGCTGCGCGGCATTGCCCAGTTGCAGAAACCCAGTTTCGGGCAGGTTTTCCTTGATGGCGTCCAGCTCAACACCATGTCCGAGAATGATCTGCGCGAAATCCGCCGCCGCAAGATGGGCATGGTCTTTCAGAATTTCGGCCTCGTCCCGCATTTCACCGCGCTTGAGAATATCGCCTTCCCGCTCAAGGTTCGGGGCGAGAGCAAGGCCGAGGCCCTGGCAAAGGCTGAGGAAATGCTCAACCTTGTCGGCCTTGATGGCCGCGGGGATTCCTACCCCACCCAGCTTTCCGGGGGCCAGCAGCAGCGTGTCGGGATCGCCCGGTCACTGGCTGTCGATCCCGAAGTCTGGCTGCTTGACGAGCCGTTCAGCGCGCTTGACCCGCTGATCCGGCGGCAGTTGCAGGATGAATTGCTGGCACTCCAGTCGCGGCTGCACAAAACCATCATCTTCATCACCCATGATTTCGCCGAGGCCGTGAAACTCGCTGACCGGATCGCCATCATGCGTGATGGCCGGATCGTCCAGCTCGGCAGCCCGGCTGATCTGCTGTTGACCCCGGCGGATGATTATGTCGCCAGTTTCGTTCAGGATGTCTCCCGCCTTCAGGTGCTGCATCTTGCCGATATCATGACCCCGTCAAAACGCAAGTCGCCGGGCCGCAAGGGCATTGCTGTCAGCGCCGAGACAACTCTCGAAGAATGCCTTGTCACCCTGCCCGCCGATTGTGAAACCATCTGCGCCACCGGCAGTGATGATGAGATTATCGGCGAATGCAGCCGAGCCCATCTGCTCGCCATCGCCGCCAACTCACCCGGAACCTGACCCATGACAGGCCTTGTTTCAACCGCCAGATGGCCCTTCCTGCACCAGCCCCTCGCCTGGCTGCAGAAATCGGCGGGCTGGCTGGCGGCGGTATTTGCCCTGATCGGTGCCTGGGCGGTGATCGCGCCGGCTGATCTGCCCTGGATGGTGGCCGAACCTGTTGCCGCCACCGGTGCCGTTCAGGATGCCATCAATACCGGCATCAAGGCTTTCGTGGCCTGGGCCAAACCGGTTCTCCGCATGGTTTCCGACGGGATCAACTGGGCCGTTCGGGGGCTCCAGTCCGGGCTTCACGGGCTGCCATGGCCCTGTCTTGTGGTGATTACCGCCTGGCTCGGCTGGCGATTCCGGGGAATGGGGCTCGCCATTTTCGTCGCCATGGCGGTTCTCTACATGGCACTGTCCGGCCACTGGATCAAATCCATGAACACCCTGGCCATGGTCGGGGTGGCGGTGCCGATGGCGGTCGGTTTTGGCTTTCTGCTTGGCGTCATGGGCGGCAAATCGGCACGCGCACGGGCCGTGATCGAACCCTCGCTCGACATGATGCAGACCATCCCCACCTTTGCCTATCTGGTGCCGCTGATCGTGCTTTTCGGTTTCGGGCCGGTGCCCGGGGTGATCGCCAGCATGATCTATGCCGCCCCGCCGATCACCCGCAATGTCATGCTGGGGCTGAAGATGGTGCCCCATGATCTGCATGATGTCGCCTCGATTTCCGGGGCCAACCGGATCCAGCGGTTTTTCATGATTGAATTGCCGAGCGCCCGCAACCAGATCCTGATCGGGCTCAACCAGTCGATCCTCGCCAGCCTGTCGATGGTGATCATCGCAGCGGTGATCGGCGGCTTTGATGATATCGGCCGGGAAGTTCTCGTTGCCACCAACAAGGGCTCGGCCCGGTTCGGCGAAGCCCTGAGTGCCGGGATCATCATCGTTCTAATGGCGGTGGTGATCGATCTGTTGAGCCGGGCAGCCGCGACCAACACCGGCCCCGGCCACAGGGCTTCCGCCCTTCGGACAGGGATCGTGGTGCTGGCGGTGCTGCTGGGGCTCGGGGCAGTCATGCCGCATGATCATCTGGTTATCGCATCTGCGGCCACCTTCCGTGATGCCGAAGCCGCGATCAATGTCAGCCTCGGCGAGTTTATCACCACCCACGGGGCGACGCTGGACCTGATCAAGAACAACGCCCTGATGTATGTGCTGCTGCCTCTGCGGATTGGCCTTGAACAGGCTGTCCTGCCCTTCACCTGGGGATTTGCCTTTACCGAAACCCACCGGCAGGGATGGCTGGCAGTGATTTTTGCCGCGACGGTGATCTTTGGGATACGGCGGCAATTCGGGCTGGCGATTTTCATCTTCGTGCTCGGGCTGATCCTGCTGCGCGGCTTTACCTTCCTGCCCTGGTGGGCGGTGGCGGGCGGTGTCTGCCTTGCCGCCTATAAGGCCTCAGGGCTGCGGCTGGCACTGACCTGCCTCGCCATGATGATGGCGATCACGGTGTTCGGCCACTGGAAGGACGCGATGTATTCAGTTTATCTCTGCACATCGGCAGTGGCGATCTGCCTTATTGTCGGCTGCCCCCTCGGCATTCTGGCGGCAAAATCAGATGCCGTGTCGCGGGTGCTGCAACCGATCAACGATACCCTGCAATCGATCCCGCTCTATATCTTTCTGATCCCGGCCGTGGCGCTGTTCCAGATCAATGAATTTTCCGCCCTGGTGGCGATTGTGCTTTACGCCATCGTGCCGATCATTCGCTATACCGAACACGGGCTTCGGGCGATCCCGCATCAGTTGCAGGAAGCCGCGATCGCCCAGGGTTGCACGCCGCTGCAACGGCTGCTTTATGTGGAACTGCCTGTGGCGAGGCCGGGGATTCTGCTGGGGCTGAACCAGACCGTTCTGTTTGCGCTGGCGATGCTGATCATTGCTGTGCTGGTGGGGGCGAGGGGCCTGGCCGAACAGGTCAATGTCGGGCTGCGTGATGCTGATACAGGACTTGGCTTGACAGCCGGTGTTTCGATGGCATTTATAGCCATGATGGCTGATCGCATCCTGCGCGGCTGGGCCAATAAACTGGGCAGTGAAGACACCGCTGCCTGACAGCAATCTGAAAAGAGACCGCCATGACATCATCGCAACCGAATATCGTCCTGATCATGGCCGATCAGCTGGCCCCCCATTTTACCGGAGCCTATGGCCATCCGGTTGTCAAAACCCCGCATATGGATAGCCTCGCCGCCCGCGGGATGCGGTTTGATGCAGCCTATTGCAATGCCCCGCTGTGTGCGCCATCACGCTTCAGTTTCATGGCCGGGCAGCTGATCACCCGGATCGCCGCCTATGACAATGGTAGTGAGTTCCCCTCCTCGGTACCGACCTTCGCCCATTACCTGCGTCAAATGGGATATCGCACCTGCCTTTCGGGCAAGATGCATTTTGTCGGCCCGGATCAGCTGCACGGTTTCGAAGAACGGATCACCACTGATGTCTATCCGTCGGATTTCGCCTGGACGCCGGATTGGGAGTTGCCCGATGAGCGGATCGACAAATGGTACCACAACATGGATTCCGTCCGTGAAGCCGGGATGGCCAACACGACATTCCAGCTCGAATACGATGAAGAGGTGGCCTTCTTTGCCCGCCGCAAACTGTTTGAATATGCCGGGGAAAAAGTCGGGCCGTTCTGCCTCGTGGCCAGTTTCATCCACCCCCATGACCCCTATGTGGCCCGGCCGGAATGGTGGAATCTCTATTCCCCGGATGAGATCGATATGCCCGAACACATCGTCCCCCGCGATCAGCAGGATGGCTTTTCCCGCCGCCTGATGGACGGGATTGAGGCAAGCACCGTTGCGGTAACCGATGATGAAATCCGCAACGCCCGCCATGCCTATTATGCCAACACGTCCTATTTTGACAGCAAGATCGGCGGCATTATCCAGACCCTGGAAGAGATTGACCAGCTCGACAACACGATCATCATCGTGACGGCTGATCATGGCGATATGCTGGGGGAACGCGGGCTCTGGTACAAGATGAACTTCTTTGAACATTCGGCACGGGTCCCGTTGATCATGGCCGGGCCGGGTGTCGCCACGGGGGCGGTATCGAGCCCCTGTTCACTGGTGGATATCCTGCCGACCATGCTCGATATCGCTGAGACCCCTGCAACCGCCAAACCGCTGCTGGGTCAGCCGATTGACGGGCGGTCGCTGTGGCCCATGGCCACCAGCGGCAAGGATGATGACGGCGAGGCCATCGGTGAATATTGCGCCGAGATGACAGCTGATCCGGTGATCATGATCCGCCGCGGCCAATACAAATACATCCACTGTGACAGCGATGCCCCGCTTCTCTATGATCTCGCTGCCGACCCGCTGGAGAAGCAGAACCTGGCCGACGATCCGGCCCATGCTGATCTGGCTGCTGCCTTTGCCGCCGAGATTGCCACAGGCTGGAACATGGCTGTGATCAGGAATGATGTGATCGCCAAACAGAAACAGCGTCAGGCGATCTATACGGCCATGCAATCCGGCCGCCGCGTTGACTGGGACTATAACCCGCCGCGCATCGCTTCGGAAGAATATGTCCGCAACCACATGGACTGGACAGAAGCCGCTGCGAAAACCCGCTATCCGCCACTGGAAGACTGATCATCGCCGATATCGGTGAGCGCCACCATCACCGCGGTTCCCAGCACGAGCGCAGCCCCGACCCATTGCATCGGTGCCATGCGCTCGCCCAGCAGTAGCCAGGCGGAGATGACAGCGACGACAGCCTCGGAAATCATCAGCAGGCCGACAAGCCCCGGCGAGATATACTGGTTGATCCGGAAGATGATCAGCATCGATGGCAGGAAGACAAGCGTCGTGATGATCGCGATCGGCACTCCGGTTATTATCGCCGAGGTGGAAGGTACAGGCGTTCCGGCATAGAGAAGTGCCACCACCACCATCACCGTGCCGAGGACATATTGCATGGTCGTTGCCCCGATGAAATCAGCGTCCGGGTATCGCCGCAGGCCGACACTGCCCGCTGCCCAGGCAATGCCCGAGAGAAACCCGAACCAGTCCGAGGGATCAAACCTGATCTCATCCCCGGAAATTCCCATGATCAGGGCACAGCCGCCGATCCCCATGGCATTGGCAAGCCAGCGCCCGAGGCTGCCGCGCTCCCCCAGAAGAGCCATGCCCATCAGCGATGACCAGACCGGTGTCAGATAGAACAGCAGGGTTGTCTTGGTAACAGACCCAAAAAGGAAGCCGGTACAATAGAGGGCAAAGCCGAGGCCAATGAAGCCGCCGGTGAGCACATAGGCGAGGTGATGCTTACGGTCATTGAGGATCACCCGGCCCTTCCAGATAACCAGGGGGATGACAGGCATCGCCATGAAGGCAAAGGTGGACCACAGCCCGACAACCCCAACATGATCCAGCCAACGTAGCGGCATCCAGAGCAGACCCCAGACCGTCGAGCCAAAAAAGACAAGAGCCATGGCCTTTGGTTTGGCCAGCTGCGCCGTGAAGAGAGCCGAAATCATTGGTGACCTGTTGCTGCTTCTGCCTTGATGATGAGGGAGTTATCCCCCCATGGCAAGCCGGAACGGAACCCTCAATCCGGTTTATTGGCCCCGTTAATGGCGTTGATCACCGCCGCGGTGACATCTTTTGTCGTGGCCGAACCACCAACATCAGGCGTCATAATCCCGGCAGCACAGACATCCTCAATCGCCTGCATCAGCACCTGGCCGGCGGCATTCTCGCCGAGATGGTCGAGCATCTGGACAGCGGTCCAGAAACTGGCAATCGGGTTGGCGATCCCCTTGCCGGTGATATCGAAGGCGGAGCCGTGGATCGGCTCAAACATTGAGGGGAACCGTCTTTCCGGATCAATATTGGCTGTTGGCGCAACGCCCAGGCTGCCGGCCAGCGCCCCGGCAAGATCAGACAGAATATCGGCGTGCAGATTTGTCGCCACGATGGTATCCAGCGTTTCCGGATGATGTGTCATCCGCACTGTCATGGCATCGACGAGAATCTTGTCCCAGGTGACGTCGGGGAATTCTTCGGCAACCTCAGCGGCGATTTCATCCCACATCACCATCCCGTGACGCTGGGCGTTGGATTTGGTGACTACTGTAAGCAGTTTCCGCGGCCGTGACCGGGCCATGGAAAAGGCATAGCGCATGATCCGCGTCACCCCGACCCGGGTGAAGATCGCCACCTCAGTGCCGACCTCTTCGGGCATCCCGCGATGCGCCCGGCCACCACTGCCGGCATATTCGCCTTCGGAATTTTCACGAATGATAACCCAGTCCAGATCTCCCGGCCCAACATCACGCAGGGGTGTGGCGATGCCCGGGATGATCCGCGTCGGCCGCACATTGGCATATTGATCAAAACCCTGACAGATCGGCAGCCGCAGCCCCCACAGAGTGATATGGTCCGGCACATCCGGAGCACCAACCGCCCCGAAATAGATTGCATCAAAAGATTGAAGCGTTTCGCGCCCGTCCTCGGGCATCATGACACCGTTCTTTTTGTAGTAATCCGACCCCCAGTCGAAGGTTTCAACATCAAGGCTGAAATCACCCATCCTCGCGGCAAGTGCCTCCAGCACCTCGATCCCGGCAGTAATGACTTCAGTGCCGATACCATCCGCGGGAATACTGGCAATACGATACTGTCTTGATGCTGACATGAGAGCAATCCTTTCAGGGGGTTTCAGACTTGATAATAATCACGGTACCAGGCGACGAACCGGGCAACACCTTCTTCGATAGTCATCCCGGGGGTAAACCCTGTCAATGACTGCAGCAGCGACGTTTCCGCCCAGGTCGCGGGAACATCACCCGGCTGCATATCCATCATGTTTTTCTCTGCCGTTATGCCGAGCGTATCCTCGATCGCAGCAATATAGGCCATCAATTCAACAGGAGCTGAATTGCCGATATTCACCACCCGCCAGGGGGCAACAGGCGAAAGGCTGTCACCGGGGATGGCTTCACCCCGGTCATCTGCCTGCGGCGGGACAGCATCAATGAGCAGCCTGATGGCCTCAACCAGGTCCGTCACATAGGTGAAATCGCGCTGCATCCGGCCATGATTGTAGACATCAATGGGTCTGCCTTCGATGATGGCCTTGGCAAACTTCATCGGTGACATATCCGGCCGCCCCCAGGGGCCGTAGACCGTGAAAAACCGGAACATGGTGACAGGCAGCCCGTGGATATGGGACCAGGCATGGGCCATCGCTTCATTGGCTTTCTTGGTCGCCGCATAGAACGACATCGGCGTATCGCATTGCTGGCTTTCGACAAAGGGCATTTCGGTATTGGCCCCGTAGACAGAAGAGGTCGAGGCCATCAGCAAATGCCTGACACCGCCATGATGCGCTGCATCCATGACATTGAAACTGCCAACAAGATTGGAATCGACATAGGACCGGGGGT